>NZ_JAMYUI010000021.1:0-139044 GCF_040322895.1 Mesorhizobium sp. M0088 | reverse complement strand
CACGAACAGGATGGAAACGAATCTCCATCCTGTTCGATAGGTCTTACCAGATCCTCATCCAGCCCAACTTAAGTGAACTGCATTAGGCCTTCGCGGCCGCCTTTCCCTCGATAAAGCGCGTTTCTCGATGTCGGATCAGAACGCCTTCTTGACCTTGTCCTTGACGTCGCCATAGGCCTTCTGCACCTTGCCGGCGATCCGGTCGCCCGTGCCTTCGGCCTGGGTCTGCCTGTTGCCGGTCGCCTTGCCCGCGGCTTCCTTGACCGAGCCTTTGACCTGCTTGGCCACGCCCGCAACCTGATCCTTGTTCACCATTTTTGCGCATCTCCTGGGGTGTGAATTCGGAGGAATTCATTTGCGGGTAGCCAACGGGCCGGCGTCGGTTAGGTTCCAGGCGTCGCCCGGACGGCAGATCAGGTCGCGCGGCCGCCGCCTTGGGGCAAGGCTGGTGGGCTAGGCTGTGAACACACGTCGACCATGGATATTGGATGGCCGAGCGTGCGGGGAGAAAAATGGCAGAATTTACGCTCTATATCGGCAACAAGTGTTTCTCCTCATGGTCGCTGCGGCCATGGCTGGCGATGAGGCATCTGGAGATCCCGTTCGAGGAAGGTTTCGTGCGGCTGCGCACGCCTGAAACCTTTGCCAATCTGGCGAGAGTGTCGCCGACAGGTCAGGTGCCGGTGCTGAATCACAATGGCAAGATCGTGTGGGAAGCCCTTGCCATCCTTGAATATCTCGCCGACCTGTTTCCCGAAAAAAAGCTCTGGCCGGCCGATATCGACGCCCGTGCGCTGGCGCGTTCGGCTGCGACCGAGATGCATTCCGGCTTTCGCGAGGTTCGCTACGGCTGGCCGATGAATTTGCGTCGGCCGAAGGGCCACAAGCCGCTCGACGCCGAGGGCGAGGCGCAACGCGCCCGCATCGAGGCGCTGTGGCGCCAGTGCCGGGAAAAATACGGCAAGGGCGGCCCGTTCCTGTTCGGCCACTTCACCGCGGCCGATGCCATGTATGCGCCTGTCGTCACCCGTTTCGACACCTATGGCGGCACGCTGGCGCCGGATACGCGCGCCTATGTCGACGCCGTGCTGGCAACGCCGGCAATGCGCCACTGGTATGCCGAGGCGGCCAGGGAGACGTGGCCGGAACCCGGTCCGGACGAATAGGATCCAAACGAAAACGCCCCTCGCACCTTTTATCGTGCGGGGGGCGTCTTTGCCATCAACTGTTATTCGATTGCTCTCATGAACTGCCGATGACACCGAATAAATGCGCGTCTGCGCAGATGGTTCCTGGATGCCGGAAAACTTTTCTCAAGTTGGCGCAAGCGCGCTGTTTGGTGTCCGATTTGCCGTCATGCCAGGTGTTTTGGCCAGGTGGTTTGGGAGAATTCCGCAGCTGTGGCTTGATGCAAATTTGACAGCGCGCCAAAAGAAGCCTATAAGCAAATCGTCGATATTTGTTTGACTGACTTTTGTTATCCGCGCTTTCGAGCGCGCCTTTGACGAACTTCCCACATCAAAAATCGGGACAAACGACGTTGTGCATCCGCATGGCGTCGAACGAATATTTGCCATGGAAAGGGTTCGTCATGAGCACCGGCACAGTTAAATGGTTCAACGCCACCAAAGGTTTTGGTTTTATTCAGCCTGACGACGGCTCGGCCGACGTTTTTGTCCACATCTCGGCCGTAGAGCGCGCCGGCATGCGCGACATCGTCGAGGGCCAGAAGCTCGGCTACGAGATGGTCCGCGACAACAAGTCGGGCAAGATGTCCGCCGACCAGTTGAAGGCGGCCTGAAAAAAGAATTCAGCTCTCCCGGTGACCACGGATGTACTGGCACCGGTGAGTGGCGAATTCGGGCGCATGGCCGCGGAGACCTGAGTTTCCACGGCATATCATGCGCATGAGAAGGGCGTTCGTGCATCCCCGGTGCATCCTTTTTGGATGTCATCTGGTTGCGCGGCGCTCCATGAAGGTCAGGCGGTGCCTGGCCTTTTTTATTTTGCGCGCCTCGCCGCCGAAAGTGCGCTGCGCGCCAGCCTGGACGTGCTAAGGGACGCTCCAGCAATTTGAATTCGCCGCGCGTATTGCTTTGTGCGTGATCCTGACCGAAGACCCGGTCTCGCTCCATCGGCACAGGCTCCTGACAGGAGAAAGATTTGACCACCAGTTCAAAGACAACCGTCGATCAGGCCGTGTCCCTGTTCAGCAAGACGCAAACCCAGTCGATGTCGCTCAACCGCATCAATTCCGAGCGCGACGCCGTCAGCGAGGCACGTGAAGCCAAGACCGCGCGTCTGCGCGAATTGCGGCTGGAGAAGGAAGCCGACGAGATGGCCGCCGCCGCCGCGCTAGCCGCTTTGCCGAAGCGGGCCGGAAGACGCTGATGGCCACCAAACGCGTACCGCCAACACCGATTGCCGCCGACGCAACCATTGCCGATATGGTCGAAGGCCTCGACAAGCCGGTCGAATTCGTCAGGCGTGTGCTGGAAAAGCTCGAACGCTGCAAGCGTGCCCACGGTGATGCCCAGGTGCGCGTCGGCGTGCGTGGCCGCGCCGAATGCCCGAACTACCTGATCGAATATGTCCGCGAAGACGCCAAGACCCATGAGCGGGTGACTTATCAGGACGCCGCCTACAGCGGCAGCACGCATCGCGAGCTGGCGGCCCATCACATCGAGGCGGTGAAAAACTGGTCGCCCGAGGAAATGAACATCACGGCCGTTTCGGCGCTGATCGGCCGCCTGCGCAATCCGCGCGCCCCATCATCGCGCTTCGCCGACGAGGACTGACATGGCCATAAAATTCTCCTCCAAGGATCAGACGGCAGCCTCGGGTGCTGCGGCAAAACCGGCCAAGCCGGTTGCCGCGCCGAAAGCCGGCGACGCCACCGAGGCCGCGACCGATCTGTTCAAGTCGCCGGCGGATTCGCCGAAGGGCAAGACGGCTAAGAAGAAATAGCGCCTTGCCGCAAGACGCCGATCAAAACCCCGCCGCGCCGGGGCTGTCCGCCCTGGTGGCCGCCGCGAGCGTTGTGTCGTCGCAACACGGCACCTTCGATTGCCAAAGCTGCGGTGCCTGCTGTTCCTATTCGGCCGAGTGGCCGCGCTTTTCCACCGAGGATGACGCACAGCTCGACCGTATCCCGGAAAAATATGTCGCATCTGACCTGTCAGGCATGCGCTGCGAGGGCGTGCGCTGCTCGGCGCTGTCCGGCGAGATCGGCAAGTCGACCGCTTGCGGCATCTACGACGTCCGGCCGGACGTCTGTCGCGCCTGCATGCCCG
This sequence comes from Mesorhizobium sp. M0088, assembly GCF_040322895.1. Taxonomy (NCBI): domain Bacteria; kingdom Pseudomonadati; phylum Pseudomonadota; class Alphaproteobacteria; order Hyphomicrobiales; family Phyllobacteriaceae; genus Mesorhizobium; species Mesorhizobium sp. M0088. The sequence goes on along the minus strand of NZ_JAMYUI010000021.1, from coordinate 135,751 downwards.
GCGACGAGGAGTGCCTGATGGCACGCCAGGCGCTCGGGTTACCGGTGTAGCCAATCTCCAATCGCCTCCGCTTGTGCGCCGACCCGCAGCCCGATACCTTCCTGGTTGGGTAGGGTGCCGGAGGAACCATCGTGAGCATCGAATTTCTGTTGACGTCCCTGATTGTCGTGGCTTCGCCCGGCACCGGCGTTCTCTACACGCTGAGCGCCGGCCTCTCGCGCGGTGCGCGAGCCAGCGTCATCGCCGCCTTCGGCTGCACGCTCGGCATCATCCCGCACATGGCCGCTGCCATCACTGGCCTGGCGGCGCTGCTGCATACCAGTGCGCTCGCCTTCGAGACGCTGAAATATCTCGGCGTCGCCTACCTGCTCTACATGGCCTGGAACACACTCAAGGAAAATGGTGGCCTCAGCGTCGACCAGGATGTGACGCCGCGTTCGGCCGGCAAGGTGATTGCCACCGGCATCCTCGTCAACGTGCTCAATCCGAAACTCTCGATCTTCTTCTTCGCCTTCCTGCCGCAATTCGTCAGCACCACGGAGCCCAATGCGCTGTCGAAGATGCTGGAGCTGAGTTCCGTCTTCATGCTTTTGACCTTCGTGGTTTTCGTCGGCTACGGCATCTTCGCCGCCTCGATCCGCAGCCACGTCGTCTCGCGGCCAATGGTGTTGACCTGGATGCGCCGGACTTTCGCCGGCGCCTTCGTCATGCTTGGCGCGAAGCTGGCGCTGGCGGATCGGTAGAGCCACGGGGAGCGGCTCAGTCTTGCTGATCCGCTCGCCTTGTTGCGCTGTTCCGGGCGATGCCCTTTGGGAAATTGCTCGGGCGCGCTACCCCTTCACATAGCCCATCGCTTCGACGATCCGCCCGTCGGCCACGCGCATGAGGTTGACGCCGCGCAGCGAATTGCCGTCGGCCATGAAATAGCGCCAGCGGATCGTTGCCCGGTCGCCGGCAACGAAGGTTTCCTCGACATCGAAGCGCGTGCCGGCCTGGGTTGCTATCGCCGTCCAAAGCCCGACGCACGCCGCTTGACCGGCAAAACGAGCGCCGTCCGGCGCCGGCACGGTGTTCTCGATCACGCAATCCTCAGCCACCAGTTCGGCGAGTGCCGAGGGATCATGGCGTTGGAATACGTCGTTGTAGCGCCGCATGATCTCGGCCGTCTGCTGGGACAGATCGTACGCGGTTGCGTCCATGACAAGCTCCTGTGTCATCTTCTTCCTCCTGGCTTCATTGGCCTTTGGTGGCTTCAACGAGCGTTGCCTTGAGGGTGATCTGAGACACGCCGGCAAGGGCCCGCGAGACGAGGCAGCCCGCCTTGGCGGACTGTGCAAGGCGCTCGAATTCATCTGCGGCGAGTCCTGCGGCCTCCACATCGGTTTCGAGTTCGATCCGGGTGATCGTCGGCCCGGCCGCGGTCGCGCCGAGATGCACCTTGGCGATCGTGTGGATATTGCGGGCAACATGGCCGGCGCCGCCCAGTATGGCGCTCAGCGCCATCGAGAAGCAGCCTGCATGCGCTGCGGCGATCAGCTCTTCCGGGTTGGTGCCCGGACCGTTCTCGAAGCGCGACGGGAAGGAATAGGCGCCTTCGAAGACGCCGCTGCCGAGCCGCAGCCGGCCCGCCCCTTCCTTCAGCGTGCCTTGCCATTTGGCCGAGGCTTCACGAATTGTCATTGTCGTTCTCCCTTGGTTTGAGGACTTGATGGGTCAGGCGCCGTCGATGATCACCTTCCCGAAGACGTCGCCCTGCTGGAAATAGCGGTAGGCATCGCCGGCCTCGGTGAAGGCGAAGACCTTGTCGATGACGGGCCGCAGGCGATGCTGCGAGACGGCGCGCAGCATGGCTTCGAGATTGGTCCGGTTGCCGACGAACAGGCGGCTGATGGTGGCGAGGCTGCGCTGGTAGAGTGCCGCCGGCAGCTGGATCGATCCGCCTTTCGCATCCTGCGGCGTCAAGAGCACGATGTGCCCGTATAGCGTGCTGGCGATCAGCGACTGGGCGAAGGTCGCCGGGCCACCGGTCTCGACGATGAGATCGATGCCCCCGGTCTGGTCGCGGACGGTCGCACCCCATTGCGGCATATCCGATGTCGAAACCACCAGGTCGGCGCCCAGCGCCCGCAGCCTGTCGGCTTTCTCACCGCGCGAGGTGACGGCGGCGACATGGCAGCCGAGCAGCTTGGCGAACTGCAGTGCAAAGAGCGAGACGCCGCCCGAGCCGATGACCAGAACCCATTGGCCGGGCTTCGGAATTCCGGCGCCCGTCACCGCATTCCAGCCGGTCAGGCCGGCACAGGTCAGCGTTGCCGCCTCATGCCAGTCGAGATGATCGGGCAAGCGCACCGCCCATTGTTCGTCGAGAACGGCGTATTCGGTCAGCATGCCATCCAGCGTGCAGCCGAGCTGATCGATGAGTCCGGCATGGATGCGGCCGTCGATCCATCGGGCGAAATAGCTGCCGGTCACGCGGTCGCCGACAGCAAAGCGGGTGACGGTATCGCCGATGGCGACAATGTCACCGGCCCCGTCGCTCAGCGGAACGACGCCTTGGCGCGGCGGCAGCGGATAGGTGCCGTTGAGGATCATCGTATCGCGCCGGTTGAGCGAGGTGGCGCGAACGCGCACCACGATCTCATGCGGCCTCGGCTCCGGCTGCGCCGTGTCGCGCAGCATCAGGGGTTCGGTCCCAGACCCTTCGAGACGGTAGCTCCGCATGTCGTTCCTCTCGAGAAATATATAGACTGATCTACATATTATATAGACCGATTGTCATATTTTGCGCAAGGCCTTATAATGACCTCTCCTGACAGAGGTTGACATGGCGAACGACACACGAGCCCGCATACTCGAGACGACCGGATTGCTGCTCAGGCAGCGCGGCTATCACGGCACCTCGCTCAATGACATATTGAGCGCCAGCGGCGCGCCGCGAGGCTCGCTCTACTTCCATTTTCCCGGCGGCAAGGACCAACTGGTCATCGAGGTGACGCGCGCCAGTGTTGCCGACGTGACGGAGAGGCTCACCGTGGCGCTGGCAGCAGAACGGGATCCGGCGGTGGCTGTCCATCATATCTACCAGTCGGTGGGACGCATGCTGGAAGACAACCAGTTTTCGCTCGGCTGTCCGATCGCGCCTGTCGTGCTGGACTCGCCCACCGACGTGCCGGAACTGGCGGAGTTGTGCCGCTCGGCCTTCGAACAGTGGATAGGCCTGCTGCGGGACGCCTTCGTCAGGGTAGGGGTGCCCGAGCGCCGCGCGCATGCATTGGCACTGCTGGTCGAATCGTCGCTGGAGGGGCTGATGGTGATCGCCCGCGCCACCCACGACCGCGCCCCGGTACAGGCTGTGGCCGATGAGGTCGCAGCGCTGATCGAGCAGGCGGTACTGGCCGGCGAGGTAAAGCAACGCGCGGACGCCGCCGTCTGAGACGCCGACCGCTGCGCAAAAAAAGGGCGGCATCTCTGCCGCCCTTTCCGTATCTGAAGGCTGATAGGGCTGGATTAGAAATCCATGCCGCCACTCAAGCCCGCTTGCGGGCTTGAGCAATGTTAGTTCATGGGCGTGCTTTATGGACTTCTTAGAAATCCATACCGCCCATACCGCCCATGCCGCCGCCCATGCCGCCAGGCATGCCGCCGCCGCCAGCCGACTCCTTCTTCGGAGCCTCCGCGATCATGGCTTCGGTGGTGACGAGCAGGCCGGCGACCGAGGCCGCGTCCTGAAGAGCCGTACGGACAACTTTGACCGGATCGACGATACCCATGGCGATCATGTCGCCATATTCGCCGGTCTGGGCGTTGTAGCCGAAGGTCGCGCCCTTGTTCTCAAGGATCTTGCCGGCAACGATCGATGCTTCCGCACCAGCGTTGGCCGCGATCTGGCGGGCCGGAGCCTGCAGCGCACGACGAACGATGTTGATGCCGGCGGCCTGGTCGGCGTTGACGCCGGTGGCCTTGATGTTGGCCGAAGCGCGCAGCAGCGCGACGCCACCACCAGCAACGATGCCTTCTTCGACGGCCGCGCGGGTCGCGTTGAGGGCGTCGTCGACGCGGTCCTTCTTTTCCTTGACTTCGACTTCCGTCGCGCCGCCGACGCGGATCACCGCAACGCCGCCGGCGAGCTTCGCCAGACGTTCCTGCAGCTTCTCCTTGTCGTAGTCCGAAGTGGTCTCTTCGATCTGCTGCTTGATCTGGGCGACGCGGCCCTGGATCTCGGCCTTCTTGCCGGCGCCGTCGACGATGGTGGTGTTCTCCTTGGAGATCGACACCTTCTTGGCGCGGCCGAGCATGTTGAGGCCGACGTTCTCGAGCTTGATGCCGAGGTCTTCCGAGATGACCTGGCCACCGGTGAGGATGGCGATGTCTTCCAGCATGGCCTTGCGGCGATCACCGAAGCCCGGCGCCTTGACGGCAGCGATCTTCAGGCCGCCACGCAGCTTGTTGACGACCAGCGTGGCCAAAGCCTCGCCTTCGACGTCTTCCGAGATGATGAGCAGCGGCTTCGAGGTCTGCACGACGGCTTCGAGAACCGGCAGCATGGCCTGAAGGTTGGACAGCTTCTTCTCGTGCAGGAGGATGTAGACGTCCTCGAGCTCGGCAACCATCTTGTCGGCGTTGGTGACGAAGTAGGGCGAGAGATAGCCGCGGTCGAACTGCATGCCTTCGACGACTTCGAGTTCGGTCTCGGCGGTCTTGGCTTCCTCAACCGTGATGACGCCTTCGTTGCCGACCTTCTGCATCGCTTCCGCGATCATCTTGCCGACCGACTCGTCGCCATTGGCCGAGATCGTGCCGACCTGGGCGACTTCCTCGGAGGTCTTGATCTTCTTGGCAGCCTTGCCGAGCGCGCCGACGACTTCGGTCACGGCCAGATCGATGCCGCGCTTCAGGTCCATCGGGTTCATGCCGGCGGCAACGGCCTTGTGGCCTTCCTGGACGATCGACTGTGCCAGAACGGTTGCGGTCGTGGTGCCGTCGCCGGCGATGTCGTTGGTCTTCGAAGCAACTTCGCGGACCATCTGCGCGCCCATGTTCTCGAACTTGTCTTCAAGCTCGATTTCCTTGGCGACGGTAACGCCGTCCTTGGTGATGCGCGGGGCGCCGAACGACTTGTCGATGACGACGTTGCGGCCCTTGGGGCCGAGCGTGACCTTCACCGCGTCGGCGAGGATGTTGACGCCGCGCAGCATGCGCTCGCGGGCATCACGGGAGAATTTTACGTCTTTGGCAGCCATTTTTAGCTCCTGGCAGGGGCTTTGATCGAGCCCGGGAATTCAGTTGACGGGGAAAGGCCTGATATCAGCCGATGATGCCCATGATGTCGGATTCCTTCATGATCAGAAGGTCTTCGCCATTGAGCTTGACTTCGGTGCCCGACCACTTGCCGAACAGGATGCGGTCGCCGGCCTTGACGTCCAGCGGGACCAGCTTGCCAGCTTCGTCACGAGCGCCGGAGCCGACAGCGATGATCTCGCCTTCCTGCGGCTTTTCCTTTGCCGTGTCGGGGATGATGATCCCGCCAGCGGTCTTGGATTCGGATTCGACCCGGCGAACGACCACGCGGTCATGAAGCGGGCGGAACTTCGACTTTGCCATTTTTTCTTCCTCGATGAGAACGGTGAGAAACAGTTCCTCCATCCGGCGGCGCCGGACATGTGGTTAGCACTCACCAAAGGCGAGTGCTAACGTGGCGCTGAAATAGGCTGGCGGCGCGCCGGAGTCAAGGCGATTGGAGCGCCTCTTGGCGGCATGATGATGAACTTACCGGTGCCTGGCCGAACCGAGTACCATAAGCGGGCACCGTTCGGCCAACGGATAGCTGCCGCTCGGCACGACGCGCACCTCGCCGAACCAGTTGGCGGCCTCTTCGATCAGCGTGGCCAGCGTCGCGAAACTGTAGCCTATGTCCGAGCCGGCATAGACGTCGATCGTGTTGATCGAGCTCATGCTCCACCCCGTCCTTGCGGCAAGAGCTTCGCGGTCTGGGAACAGTCTGCCGAACGTATCGCGGATCGTTGCCACCTTGATGGCGAAATCGGGGTCGTTCGTCGTGGACGCCATCGCGATCCGCCATTTGAGCGCGTGGAAATTCTCGACCCCGCCGGCCAGAACCAGAGCTTCGATCCCGCGCAGATCATCTGCCGTTTCCGGTCGTGCGAAGACGCGGATCGCTGCGCGCCTGCCAGGCTTCAGCACCCTGGCGACCTCGCCAAACAACGAACTGCGCGCCGCCTGGGAATCGACCGCCGACAGGCATCCGTCGCCGATGACGGCGTCGATGCTTGCGTGATCCACGGGCAGGTTAAGCCAGTTGCCGGCGATTGCCCTTCGCGAGCCGTCATCGCCGGCCCATACGCCGGAAATCATGGCCGCCGACTGGTCGACCGCCAACATCGACTTGCCCAGAATTGCCAATTCCGGGGTCACCCCCAAGAGGAGGACATCGGCATTTCCGAGATCAAGTTCGCGATCGAATATAGCGACGGTTTCCGCTGTTGGCCGGAGCGGCGCTTCCAGAAGTTTCCAATGGCGGTGGTAATCGTCCCAATGATTTGTCATGCAATTTATTGGCCCCTGGACGCCTGGATTTGGATACCCGCCGGGGCTTAATAGAGGTCGTCGGACAAGCCAAGACATTTCAAGAATTTACAGACAGTCCAAGAGGTAGATAGTGGCGCGCATCGTTGTGATAACGCACGAGCATGACAGGTTCCTGGGCAGGCGCGACATCCTGCTGCGCAGGAGCAGCCCATACATGCTGTTCGACATTCTTGCGGAATTGAAAAGGCGCGGCCACTCGGTTCAGGTTCAGCAAGGCCTGTCGAAGCCGGTCAGCGCCGATATGGCGGTATTGCATGTCGATGCCACGGTGACGCCCACGGACTATGTCGACTACGCCCGGAGTTTTGCCTTCTGCCTCAACATCGGCGCCGCCGACATCTCCAAGCGGCGGATCAGCGGCGCATTGGTCGACAGAACCGACAGCTGGCAAGGTCAGGTGATCGTCAAAAGCAATCTCAACAATCGGGGTATTCCGGAGACGCTCCTCAACCGGCGATCCGAGCGTGCCGGGAAACAGCAGCCGTTTCCGCGCTTGCCAGCCTTGCATCCTTATGAGGTCCATGGATCTCTCGGCGACGTTCCAGATGGCGTCTTTGATTGCGACGATCTCGTCGTGGAAAAGTTCATTCCGGAGAGAGAACCCGACGGTTTTGCTGTTCGTTTCTGGGTGTTTTGCGGAGAGCGCGAGCGCTGCACCCGCTACGTCTCCCCGAACGGCCTGGTCAAGGCATCGGAGACGATCCGGCGCGAGCCTGTCCCGGTGCCCGACGAATTGCGTGAGCGTCGGCGTGAACTCGGCTTTGACTATGGAAAATTCGATTTCGTCATGCATGAGGGCAGGGCCGTCCTCCTCGACGCAAACAAGACTCCCGGCCGTCCGCAAAACCTCGTCAAGATGTTCGCGGCCGGCGCTTCCGATCTGACTCACGGCTTCGAAGGCCTCATCCATCGGGCGAAATAGGCGCGGCTGAGATCGCCGCGGACGCCCTAGAGAAACAGTCGCAGCTGCGTGTGAATGATAGACCGGTAATCCTCGATGGTCTGGCGGCTTTCCGCTTCGCCCTCGGCGAGCGCCAGGCGCACCACGCCGCCGGCGAGCTGGAAGATCAGCAGGACCATGCGTTCGAACTGCTCGCGCCTCTCGGGCTCGAGCAAGGCGATGACGTGGTCGCAGAACATTTGGGCCTGGTGTCGGGTTTCGGCGATGTCGAGGTTTTTGAGCGCCTTGTCGGCCTGGATGGCGTTCTGCAGATCCTGGATGGCCGGATCGCCGGCGACACGGCTGAGATAATCATCGAGCAGCCGGTCAGCGGCCACGATCACGTCGTTCGCCTCGCGGATTTCGGCGATGATCGTGGTCAGCCGTGCCCGGCTGACCTCTGAAAACCGCTCATAGAGCATCGCCAGGATCGCCGATTTGTTGGGAAAATAGTGGTAGACGGTGGCGATCGGCCCGCCCGCCAGCATGCCGACTTCCTTCATGGTGACGGCGTCGATACCCTTTTCCCCGATCAGCCGCATGGTCGTCGACAGGATCGCGTCGATGCGCTCGCGGCTGCGTTCCTGCTTGGGCCTGCGCCTCGGCTCGGTCGCCATTCTCTTCAATTCCGTCATGCACCGATCTTTCGCACGGCTTCCCAAATTCCGGTTGACAAGAAATATGATCAAGTATCAGTTTCTGAAATACTGACAGGTTGTCAGCTTTTTTGCCGCACGGCAAGGACGTTGGGAGGCGCCTTTGGCTTCGACAGATACCGGCCACGCAGGCAGTGGCGACTGGCTGGTCGGCAATCCGACCGGCTGGCAGCTCGCCTCGGCCTTGTGGATCGGTTCGGTCGGCCTGCTCATCCTCGGCCTGCAGCCGGTGCTGCTCGGAGCTCTCTACACCGAAGGCCATGTCAGCGGCGACGAACTGGCGCTGGTCGCCACAGCCGAGATGATCGCTATTGCCATCGGTTCGGCTGTCGTGGCGATGCTGCTTTCGGCGCACCACATGCGCTGGAAAAGTGCCGTCCTTCTGCTGCTGCTGGCGCTGGCCAATGTGTGGACGGCCTATGCCGCGAGCGCCGGCACGCTGATTGCGGGCCGCGCCCTGGCCGGGCTCGCCGAGGGCGGTCTGGTCGCCATCGCCACCGAACTGATCGCCCGCTCGCGGCGCGCCGAGCGCATCGGCGGCTATTTCGTCACCATGCAGACGCTGGCGCAATGCGCGCTCGCCCTGTTGCTGGCGCTCTATGTCATCCCGGCCGCAGGGGCGTCGGGCGGCTTCATCGTTCTTGCCGTCGTCTGCGTCGTGTCGCTGGTGGTCGCCTTCACTGTTCCCGGTGACTATGCCGACCTGCCCAAGGAGGAGAACCTGGTCAATGTGCTGACGCTTCCCTCGACGACCGCGCTGCTGTCCGTCTTCTGCTATTTCATGTTCTTCGGCGCGGTCTGGGCCTTTCTGGAACCGCTTGGCGCACAGTATGGCATCGATGGCCGCACCGTCGGCCTGATCGTCTCGGCCAGCCTCGCCGTGCAGGTCCTGGGTGCTATGACGGCCACCGTGTTCGAGGCGCGCATCGATTATCGCCTTGCCATCGCGGCGATCGGCGTCGTCGCGCTTGTCAGCTCCCTGGTTCTCGCCAGTAGCCCTGGCCTGACGACGTTCTGGGTCGCTGCCTTGGCCATGGGCTTTATCCTGCTGTTCATCGTGCCCTACCAGATCCGTCTGGCGATCACCGCCGACGAGACGCGCACCGCCGTGCTGCTGGTGCCGGCAGCCCAGCTTTTCGGCCTGGCGATCGGACCGATCGCGGCGTCGCTGCTCATCGACGGCAGGGATTTCCGGCCGGTGCCGGAATTCGCCGCCGCCAGCGCGGTCGCCAGCGTGGCGCTGCTCGGTCTCTTCGTCCTTGTGTCGCGTCGCCGTCGTGCGGTTGCCTGAGCGGGGGGTGGCATGTCGAACATTTGGAGCAACTGGTCGGGCTTTGTAAGCGCCGAGCCCAAGCTGATCGCCAGCCCCGGCGACGCCGGTGAACTCGGTGATCTCGTCCGGACCGCGCCTGGCCCGGTGCGCGTCGCCGGTGCCGGTCATTCCTTCACGCCGCTGGTGAAATCGCAAGGCACGATCCTGTCCCTGGAGAGGCTGGAAGGGCTGGTCTCGCACGACGCCGAAACACATCGGGCGCGGGTGCGGGCAGGGACCCGGCTCGGCCCGCTGATGCGCATCCTGCAAGGCATTGGCCAGGGCCTGCCCAATATGGGCGACATCGACCGCCAGGCGATCGGCGGCGCGCTGGGTACCGCTACGCACGGCTCGGGGCCGACGCTCGGCGCCTATCACACGCAGCTGGAGACGGTGCAGATCGTCGACGGGCTTGGCAAGGTCCGCGACTTCAAGCGGGCAGGGGATCAGGACATGATCCACGCCATCGGCGTCGCGCTCGGCGCTTTCGGCGTGCTCACCGAAGTGACGCTGAACAACATCGCGACCTACCGGTTGCGCCGCCGCAAATATGTGCTGCCGATCACTGAGATGCTGCGCGACTTCGAGGCGATGATGGCCGCGCATCGCTCGGCCGAATTCTACTACATTCCGTTCTCCGGCTATGCGCAGTTCATCGCCAGCGATTTCAGCGACGCCGCACCCACCGCACGGCCGCCGGAAGAGGACGAGGCGGGTTTGAGGACGCTGCGTCGGCTGCGCACCTCACTTGCCTGGCTGCCATCGCTGCGTGGCCGCCTGATCCGTTCGGCGGCCGCCAGATTTCCCGCCGAGGACTACGTGCAGGACTGGCTCAACGTCTATGCCAGCGACCGGCAGACCAAGTTCAACGAGATGGAATATCATTTGCCGTTCGAGGAGGGGCCGAAGGCGCTGGCCGAGATCATCGAGCTGACCGAGAAGCGCTTTCCCGAGGTCTATTTCCCGATGGAGGTGCGCTCGGTCGCGCCGGACCAGTTCTGGCTTTCGCCATTCTACAACAGGCTGACCTGCTCCATCGCCATCCACCATGATGCAGCGAACGATCCTCTGCCGTTCATGCGGGCGGCAGAGCCGATCTTCCGCAGATATGGCGGCAGGCCGCATTGGGGCAAGATGCACAGCCTGAAAGCGGCGGATATGAAAAAGCTCTACCCGCGCTGGGACGATGCCATGGCGGTGCGCCGCGACATCGATCCGCAAAACCGCTTCGTCTCCCCCTACATGGCCGGCTTGTTCGGCATCGAATGATGAGCACCTATTTTTCCACCCTCTCGGATGCGCTGAAGGAAGCCGGCATCTTCCAGCCCTGCCTGCTGCTCGATCGCGACCGGCTGGACAGCAACATTGCCCTGGTGAAGGGGAGAGTGGATCCCGGCCTGGCCGTGCGGCTGGTCGACAAATCGCTCGCCTGCCTGCCGCTGCTTGCGTATATCGCCAAGGCGCTTGGCAGTGAGCGCTTCATGACCTTCCACCCGCCGATCAGCGAGGCGGTGCTGAAGGCGTTCCCGGATGCCGATCTGCTCTACGGCAAGCCGATGCCGATCGGCGCGGCAAGGGCGGCGCTGGTGAAAGCCGATACCGACTGGTCGCGCGTCTGCTGGCTGATCGACAGCGAGGAAAGACTGGCGGAATATGGCGCGCTGGCAGACGAACTCGGCATCGGCCTGCGCATCGCTTTCGAGATCGATGTCGGGCTGCATCGCGGCGGGTTCGCCAATCCTGACGCCTTGTCGGAGGCGTTGAGCGCGTTGCCGGCCCGGCTGCATTGCGAAGGCGTCATGGCCTACGAGGCGCATGCGCCGCTCATTCCTGGCCTTTTCGGCGGACCGGCAAAGGCATTGGCAAAGGCGTCGGCGCAGGCCTCGGCGTTCGTCGCCTGTCTCGGCGCCGACCAGCGCCGCATCCTGAACATCGGCGGCAGCAAGACCGCGCTGCTTCATCATGGCGGCGCGGCCAATGAGGTCTCGATGGGCTCGGCCTTTGTGCTGCCCAGCGACTTCGATACGCCAGGCCTCGACGGCTTCCAGCCGGCGGCCTTCATCGCCACGCCGATCCTGAAAATGGTCGAGCCGATGCTGCCCGGCCCGCCGGCCGTCACTCGCCTGCTGCAGGCGCTCGGCCGGTTCCCGCGCAAGGGTTGCTACCTCTATGGCGGCAAGTGGATGGCCGAGCCGGTCTTCCCAGAAGGCATGAAGGCGAACGGGCTGCTCGGCCTGTCCTCCAACCAGCAATTCATGGGCTTGCCCGCCGACGCGACCGCAAAGCCCGGGGACTACGCGTTTCTAAGGCCGACGCAGAGCGAAGCCGTGCTGCAGCAGTTCGGGTCGATCGCGGTGTTTTCCGGCGGCCGGATCGCCGATCGCTGGCCGGCGTTGCCGATGGCCTGACCGACTACGCCTTCACCGGTATCCAGATCTCCAGCCCGCCCTTGCCGCTGCGCGGGTCGAATTCGGGGCCGTAGCGTTCGAATTCCGGCGCGTCCGCGATCTCATGCCCGGAGGCCGGCAGCCATTTGTTCCAGATCGTGTTGACCGTCCGGCGGATGGTCGAGATGTGTTCGCGGTGGGCAAAGACCGCATATTTCTGCGCCGGCACCCGCACCCGGTAGAAGTCCCTGGGCAGGTCGGAGAAGTCAGACACTTCGACGCCGGCGATGTAGTCGAAATTGCCGGCATCGTCGCCGTTGACGCAGACGCCATAGGCGACGTCGCCGGTCTCGCCCGGAATGTTGCCGATATAGGGGCCGAAGCGCTGCCACTGCATCGGGATGGCGGCGCTGGTTTCGCAGCTGTAGCGTTCGCCGAGGCCGGCCATCAGGAACGGCCGGCTGGTCTCGAAACGCGGCGGTTCGAGATTGGTGAGGAGGGACTGGTCCATCAGGATCGGCTCCACGAGGTCGAGCTTGTCGAGTGTGCCCTGCGCGCGCACCAGTTCCGGCGTGGTGCCGAACTGATCGCGGAAGGCACGGGTGAACGCCTCATGCGAGTTGTAGCCGGCGTCGAGCGCGACGGCGAGGATGTCGGGCGCCCCGCCCGCCAGCTTGCGCGCCGCCTCGGTCAGCCGGCGTGAGCGCATGTAGCCCATCACCGACCGGCCGGTGGCGGCGCCGAAGGCGCGCGTCACATGAAAACGCGACACGCCGCTGCTTTGCGCGACATCATCAAGCGAGATCGCCTCCGGCAGATGGCTTTCGACGAACCACAGCGCTTTCTCGGTCGGGTCCATTTTCTCCTCGCATTGGCCAGATCATCCTGCCGTTTCCTGGCACGGCCAGTTTGATCGAAATTGCGCATCCCGTGCAATCTGTCCCGACGCCGGTCGCCATCCGGCCAACCGCCCCCATGAGCTTTCGCTTGACAGCGACCGGCGTCATCTCTTAGGTATGTTATATTATTACATATCGAGAGCATGAAATGCCTGTTTCCCTTAGCTGGCCCACCACTCCGTCCGAGAAATCCATTGCGAAGCGATTGGGGGAAACCTACGCTGAAGCGGTGATGGTCCCCGAGTCGAAAGGCGAGGGGTGAAAAGGGAACACGGTGAGGCCTGCGCAGGTCCAGACCGTGGCTGCCCCCGCAACTGTAAGCGGCGAGCAAAATCCGTGAATGCCACTGGCCGGCAAGGCTGGGAAGGCTGGATGGCGCAACGACCCGTGAGCCAGGAGACCTGCCATCACTGAGTTGACCGGACGGGGTGTGCCGGGAGGAAACGCGAACTCCGGTCTTGTCGGCCGGTTCGCCAGCTTCCTTCCGTCGCCAGTTTTGGAAAGTGACGGAAAGTTGGACGGCTCCATCCATCGCATCGTCGTATATACGCTTTGCCGTCCCGACAAGCCGGCGGGCAGCAGCCGATGACCGTAGCGCTTCTCGAAGCCCGTGACCTCTGCGTGACGGCGAATGGGCGGGATCTGGTCCATGCGGTCAGCTTCTCGGTGGCCGCCGGCGATCGCCTTGCCATCATCGGTCCCAACGGCGCCGGCAAGACGACGCTGCTGCGCATGCTGTCGGGCATGCTGCGTCCGAGCTCCGGCGAGGTGAAGCTCGGCGGGCGCCGCCTGGACAGGATTTCAGCCGCCGAACGGGCGCTGCACATTGCCGTGGTCGGCCAGACCGACCAGCCCGATCCGCGGCTGGCGGTGATCGACTATGTCGAGCTTGGCCGGGTTCCGCACGCCGGGCTGCGGCGCAGGAGCGAGGAGCGCGAGATCGTCGTCGATGCACTGCGCCGGACCGGCCTGCTGCCGCTATTTGGCCGCACCATCGGCTCGCTGTCGGGCGGCGAGCGCCAGCGCGCCCAACTTGCGCGCGCCATCGCCCAGCAGCCAAAAATCCTGTTCCTCGACGAGCCGACCAACCATCTCGACCCGCGTGCCCGCGGCGAACTGCTCGACCTCGTGGCAGGCTTCGAGATGACGGTGATCGCGGTGCTGCACGATCTGGCGCTGGTGGCACCGTTCGCCACCAGGGTGGCGGTGATGAACCATGCCCGTCTGCAAGCGCTCGCCGCACCGCGCGAAGCGCTGACCCAAAAGCTGATCCGCGAGATTTTCGGCATCGATGTGCTGCGTCTGCGCCATCCGACCGAAGACCGCGAACTGACGGTGTTCGATGTGCCGAACCGTGCCGCGCCGCCGACGTGATTGAAGCCATTTCATAGTCGACCCAATCCCATCCACAAGGAGCAAACCCGTGAAACGCCTGGCCTTTTCGCTTGTCTTCTCGCTGCTGGCCTCGACAGCCCTGGCCTTCCCGGTCACGGTCGACAGCTGCGGCAAGCCGCTGACCTTCGATGCGCCGCCGAAGCGCGCCGTCATCCAGGATCTCAACATGGCCGAGATGGCTTTCGCGCTGAAACTGCAGCCGTCGATCGTCGGCCTGACCGGCATCACCGGATGGTACAAGGTGGGTCCCGAATTCAAGGCCGAGCAGGGTTCGATCCCGGAACTGGCGCCGAAATATCCGACGCTCGAAAACCTCGTCGCGGTCGAGCCGGATTTCTTCTTCGCCGGCTGGTATTATGGCATGAAGCCGGGCGGCGAGGTGACACCCGATACGCTTGCCCCGCACGGCATCAAGACGCTGGTGCTGACGGAAAGCTGCGTCCATCTCGACAAGAGCCGTCCAGCCGCCTCGATGGACCTGCTCTATGGCGACGTCGAAAAGCTGGGCAAGATCTTCGGCAAGGAGGCCGAGGCGGAGAAGCTTGTTGCCGGCTGGAAGACGCGGCTCGCCGACATCACCGCCAAGGTCGGCAACGGCAAGGCAACGCGAGTGTTTCTCTATGATTCCGGCGAGGACAAGCCCTTCACCGCAGGCAAGTTCGCCATCCCCAGCGCCATGATATCAGCCGCCGGCGGCGACAACATCATGGCCGACATGGACACCAGCTGGGGCAACACGGACTGGGAAACGGTGGCGTCGCGCAATCCGCAATTCCTCATCCTGCTCGATTACCAGGGTGGCGGCGGCTACAAGAAGCTGCTCGATTTCCTGAAGGTCCATCCGGCCATGAAAGAGACGGACGCGGTCAAGAACGAGCGCTTCGTCGCCCTGCGCTATGCCGAACTGACACCCGGACCCGCCAATATCGAAGCGATCGACAAAATCGCCAAGGCCATGCATCCGGAAGCGTTTTGATGCCTGTCGCCCAAAAGTGCGCAGCGGTTTTGGGGCAGCGACATGCATGAGCAAAAGATCCTGGTAGTGCGTCGCACGCGTCCTGACAGACACGACGCATTTCCAGGTTTGCGCCATCCGGCATTCGCACTGGCCATGCTGGTGGGAGCGGCGGCGATCGCTGCTCTCGCATTGCTGTCGATCGCCTATGGCTCGACGCTGATCCCGCTGACCGACGTTGTTGCAGCACTTGGCCGCGCAATCGGCTTCAGTGGGCACGACGTGTCCGGGCCGGTCGGCAAGATCGTCGTCGATCTGCGGCTGCCGCGCACGGTCCTGGCCATCTGCGTCGGGGCCGGTCTCGGCGTCGTCGGTGCGCTGCTGCAGACGGTGACCCGCAACGACCTTGCCGACCCGTTCCTGTTCGGCCTGTCGTCGGGCGCCGCCGCGGGTGCGGTTTCCGTCATCACCGTCTTCGGAGACAGTTTCGGCATCTGGACATTGCCGGTCGCGGCCTTCACCGGCGGCATATTGGCTGCCGGTGTCGTCCTGCTGCTGGTTGCGCGGGTGAGGGGGCAAGGCCCGGAGCGGCTGATCCTTGCCGGCCTTGCCGTGTCCTTCATGTTCACCGCCTTGACCAATTATCTTGTCTTTGCCGGCGACCAGCGCGCCGCGCACTCCGTGCTGTTCTGGACCATGGGTGGGCTCGGCCTGGCGCGCTGGGACAATATCTGGCTCGGCGCCTTGGGTGCGGGCACTATCCTGGCTTACGCGCTGTGGAACCACCGCCGGCTCGATGCTTTCCTGGCCGGCGAAAACGCCGCCGAAAGCCTGGGCGTGCCGGTGGCGCGGATGCGAAGGATGACCTTTCTCGTCGCCGCCTTCTCGACGGCGATCCTGGTCTCGGTCGCCGGCGTCATCGGCTTCGTCGGGCTGATGATCCCGCATCTGTCGCGGCCGCTGGCGGGCCCCTTGCACCTGCGCCTGGTTGCCAGCTGCGCCGTGTTCGGCGCGGTGCTGTTGCTGGCCAGCGACCTTCTGGCCCGAACGCTGCTGCCGCCGCAGGAACTGCCGATCGGCATCATCACCAGCTCGGTCGGCGCGTTCTTCGTCGTCACCATGCTGATCCGCAACCGGCTTTAAGCGTGGTCTCGGTCAGGGCCGCGATTACTCTCCCGAAATGCCCAGTTGCACCTGTTGCTTTGGGCGCTTCGACTGGAACAGGGCAAGCAAAAAAACGCCGGCCTGAACCACGACGATCGTCGGGCCCGTGGCTGCGTCGATGTGATAGCTGAGGATCGTTCCCACGACGCTCGACCCGATGGCGGCCGCGGCAGCAATGGCGAGCATCCGCTCAAAGCTCTTCGTCAAAAGAAAACCGATCGCTCCCGGCGCGATCAGCATGGCGATGACAAGGATGATCCCGACAGCCTTCAGCGAGGCCACGATCGTCAACGCGAGCAGCGTCAAGAGCCCGAAATGCAGCAGGTTGACGGGCAGGCCGATCGCGCGCGCATGGGCCGGATCGAAACAATAAAGCAGCAGATCCTTGCGTTTTGCCAGAACGATGAGGATCGCCGGCACGACGATGACCGCCGCCTCGATCACGTCGCGCCACTGGACGCCGAGCATGTTGCCGAACAGGATATGATTGAGATGCTGGTCGGTCTCGACCTTGACGAACAGCACCAGGCCAAACGCGAACATGCCTGAGAAGACGATGCCCATGACTGCGTCTTCCTTGATCCGGCTGTGCTGCTTGAGGTAGCCCGTCGCCAGCGCGCAGCCAAGTCCTGCCACGAATGCGCCGAAGGCAAGCGGGATCCCGGCGATATAGGCGAGCACAATACCCGGAAGCACGGCATGCGAAACGGCGTCGCCCATCAGCGACCAGCCCTTCAGGACGAGATAGCAGGACAACACCGCGCAGATGGCGCCGACCAGAATGGCGACGGTGAGGCCGCGACGCATGAACTCATGGCTGAGCGGTTCGGCGATCCAGGACCAGAGTGTCATCATGACGCGACCTGGGATGCGGCACGTGCCGCCCGGCGCGCGGCGAGACGGCCATGTTTGGGTGCGAAGACGAAGGCAGTCAGAAAGACCACGGTCTGCAGCACCACGATCAGTCCGCCAGTCGCGCCATCGAGAAAGAAGCTGAGATAGGCGCCGACCGCGCTCGTCGCCGCGCCGATCGCCATCGCGAGCAGGATCATGACGCCGAACCGATCGGTAAGCAGATAGGCGGTGGCACCAGGCGTTACCACCATCGCGATCACGAGGATCGCGCCGACGGTCTGGAGCGCGGCGACGATGCAGGCGCTGAGCAGCACGAAGAACAGGACCCGCAACCGCCACGGATTCAGGCCGACGCCGCGCGCATGGTTCTCATCGAAGAACACCAGCATCATATCCTTCCATCGAAGCCCCAATACAGCCAGCGAAACCGCTGCGATGAGGATGACCTGGGTTACATCCTCGTCGGAGATTGCGAGGATGTTGCCGAGTACGATGGACTGGATGTTTACGGAGGTCGGACTGATCGACGCAATCAGCAGCCCGCCAGCGAACAGCGTTGTAAAGACAAGGCCGATCACGGCGTCCTCGCGAAGTTGCGTCACGCGCCGCACCAAGGTGATGCCGAGTGCGGCGATGAGGCCGGAGGCGAATGCGCCGGCGGCATAGGGAAGGGCCAGCATGTAGGCGGCCGCAACGCCCGGCACCACCGAGTGGGCAAGCGCATCGCCCATCAGGGCCCAGCCCTTGAGTATGAGATAGCAGGACAGGAACGCGCAGACCATGCCGACCAGGGCGCTGACCCAGATGGCCTTGGCCATGTAGTTGTAGGTGAAGGGTTCCAGCAGGATGTCGATCACGGGGCTGGCGATCCGCTGTCGGGCTTCATCATCTTCTCTTGATCGCGCTCGCCGTAAAGCACCAGAGGGCGCTCGTCATCGGTCAGCACGGTCAGGTGGCGAGCGTCGGGGTCGTCGTGAAGATCGGCGCCGCCGAGGCGTAGATGCCTCAGCACGCCGCCAAAAGCTTTCGCAAGATTGGCTTGCGTAAACGTTGTCTCTGTCGGTCCGAAGGCCAGCACCGTCTTGTTGAAGATGACGACATGGTCGCAGAAATTGACGATGCTGCCGAGATTGTGCGTCGACACCAACATCAGCTTGCCGTCGTCGCGCATCGACCGAAGGAGATCGATGATCGCTGCTTCGGTCTGCACGTCGACGCCGGTGAACGGCTCGTCGAGCAGGATGATCTCGCCGCCCTGCGCCAGAGCGCGCGCCAGGAACACGCGCTTCTTCTGGCCGCCGCTCAGTTCGCCGATCTGGCACTTGCGAAAATCGGTCATGCCGACCCGTTCCAGCGCCGCGTCGACCGCCATGCGATCGGCTCTGCGTGGGATACGCAGAAAATTCATGTGGCCATAGCGGCCCATCATGACGACATCTTCCACCAGCACCGGAAAGTTCCAGTCGACATCCTCGCTCTGCGGCACATACGCTACCAGGCCGCGCTTCAGCGCTGCGTGGACCGGCAATCCGGCGATAAGCACTGTTCCGGTCGACGGCGTCAGGAAGCCCATCAGCGCCTTGAACAGCGTCGATTTGCCGGAGCCGTTGACGCCGACCAGCGCGCAGATGGTGGAGGCGCCGAGCCTGAAAGAGGCGGAGTGTACGGCCGTGACCCCGCTTGAATAGCTGACGGTGACGTCGTCCACGTCGATGGAGGCAACGACCCGGCCGCTACCGGTCGATGTTCGATCAGGGCTGCCCTGGACGCTGTCCGGAGCGAGCGCGGTGCGAACCCCGGTCACCCGCCGAACCCCTGGACGATAGTCTCGACGGTGGTTTCGAGAAGCTTCAGATAGGTCGGAACCGGGCCGTCTTCCTCGCTCAGCGAATCGACGTAGAGAACGCCTCCATAGGTGGCTCCGGTTTCGCGCGCGACTTGCTTGGCCGCCTTGTCCGAAATGGTGCTTTCGCTGAACACCACCGGAATCTTGTTCTCGCGCACCAGGTCGATGAGCTTGCGCGCCTGTTGCGGAGTGCCTTGCTGGTCGGCGTTGATCGGCCACAGATAGGCTTCGCGCAGATCGAAGTCGCGTGCCAGGTAGCTGAAAGCGCCTTCGCTTGTAACCAGCCAGCGTTGGTCCGTGGGGATCGCCGACAGGCGCTTGCGCATGGGCTCGTCGATTGCCTTGATCTTTTCCGAATAGGCCGCGGCATTGGCGGCATAGACCTGGGCGTTTGCCGGATCCGCCTTGGACAGCGCCTTGCGGATGTTCTCGACATAGATGAGGGCGTTCTTCGGCGACATCCACGCATGCGGATTGGGCTTGCCCTCATAGGGCCCCTCCTTGATCCCCATCGGCTCGACACCGTCCGTGACGACGGCGCTCGGCACGTTCTTCACGTTGTCGAAGAATTTCTCGAACCAGCGTTCGAGGTTCATGCCGTTCCAGAGCACGAGGTCGGCCGATTGCGCCTTCACCACGTCGAGCGGCGTCGGCTGATAGTCGTGGATTTCGGCGCCGGGCTTGGTCACCGACTCTACGATTGCCGCGGTCCCGGCTACGTTTTGCGCGATATCCTGGATGATCGTGAACGTCGTCACGACGCGCAGAACCTTCGCTGCCGCAGGCTGGGTTTCCTGTGCCATGACCGGAACGAGGCTCGCCATCGTCGCAAAACCGATGGCCACAAGGCCGCCAAGCGCCCGCAGCATCGTCCTGCGGGTTGGGGAAGCAGAAACAGTCATCGGATGCCTTTCGACTGGAGTTGATCGTCGCCCATGCGCTGCTCACGTCATGCTAATGCGTTTGATTTGCATCTAATATTGCAGTTGCAACTGATTTGCAAGTAGCTAATTGCAGTCGCGTGGCAACGCGGCTAAGTATGGCGGATGAAAGCGGATAACGACCTTTTCGAGCGATTCCGGAGCAATTTGAAAGCCGCCGGTGTCCGGATGACCGAACAACGCAAGGTGATCTTGCGGCTGCTGGCGGATGCGCACGACCATCCGGACGCGAACGAATTGTATTCTCGTGCCCACCAGATCGACGGCAGCATTTCCTTGTCGACCGTCTACCGGACGTTGCGGCTCCTGGAGGAGAAAGGCGCCATCCAGCGTCATGCCTTCGACGAGGGCCGCGCCCGGTTCGAAAACGCGGACCGTGAACATCACGACCATCTCATCGACCTCGACACCGGTCAGGTGATCGAGTTCCGTTCCGACAAAATCGAGAAACTGCAGGCCGAGATAGCGTCGGAGCTTGGCTTCGAAATCGTCCGCCACAAGCTGGAACTGTATGTCAGGAAACGCGCCAAATAGCGCGGTTTCTGGTCGTCACCATGCTGATCCGGGTCTGATCGCGGCGGGCAAGACGCCGCCGGCTCAGACCGTCCAGAAATAGCGCACAATGTGAAAGAAGACAGGCGCGGCGAAGACCAGGCTTGTCGGTGCGGTCCATCATGCCGCCATGGCCTTCGATCAGATGGCCCCAGTCCTTGACGCCCTGGTCGCGCTTGATGGCCGAGGCGACCAACCCGCCAAGAAATCCCATCGAGCAGGCGACGAAGGCCACGGCCGCCGCCTGCAGCGGCGAGAAGGGCGCGCCGATCAGGCCTTCCCAGGTTTTCGACGGCGAGACGTTCGGCGAAAAACGTTGTTTTCCAAAGAGCTTGCCGAAGATGCCGAACATGCCGCATTTGTGCACCAACGCTCGGGCAGGGCTAAAAACTTTAGGCTTGAAATAAATTTGGTCTGGTGCAATTCTCAATCGTCAGTCGAGAGCGTGGGAGGTCTCGCTGTGCCAAATGCCGGTCGCATATGGGATCGCGCCGGGTGCTGCCGTATATGCGGATGACCAGCCCGGTGTCGGCGCAAAGCCTCCCCGCAAGTTGCGTATTCAAACACACGCACGGCGACAAGACCGTGGCAACGAGCATCTAGGGGACAGCCGCAGAATGCTTGGACCGTCAGCGCATATCGACACGTTCACGCGCGACAACCTTCCGCCCGAGGAACAGTGGCCGAACTTCCTGCTCGATGGCTTCGACTACTCCGAATACCTTAATGCCGGTGTCGAACTGACCGACGTCTGGTCGAAAAGGGTCTGGGTGACCACACCGCGCCGATCGGCAATGGCCGGGCGCTGGCGCTTCAATCATGTCACCACAGTCGAACGCATCATCGGCATGAAACGCAGCACCGGCGGCACGTCGGGCGCTTCGTATCTGAAGAGATGCTGGAGGTTGAGCTGTTCACTGAACTCTGGAAAGTTCGCACCCGGCTCTAAAGCTATTTTATCTATATTGAAAACACTGGGAAGGAGAGAAAAATGAAGAATATCCTGGCAGCCAGCATGTTCGCTTTGTCGCTGGCCACATCTGGCCTTGCCTATGCCGAACCCATCAAGATCGGCGTCATCACCACGCTTTCGGGCGGCGGTGCGGGTCTCGGCGTCGACATGCGCGATGCCTTTACGCTGGCGATGAAACAGTCCGGCAACAAGGATGTCGAGCTGGTCATCGAAGACGATGCCCAGAAGCCCGAGATCGCGGTGCAGCTCGCCGAAAAGATGATCCAGAGCGACAAGGTCGACCTGCTCACCGGCATCATCTGGTCGAACCTGGCGATGGCGGTGGTGCCCAACGCGGTGGCGCAGGACGTCATCTATCTGTCGCCCAATGCCGGCCCGTCGGCGCTTGCCGGCGCCAAGTGCAACAAGAACTATTTCAACGTCGCCTATCAGAACGACAATTTCCATGAGGCGATGGGTCAGTACGCCAACAAGGACTACAAGAAGACCTTCATCCTCGCGCCCAACTACCCGGCTGGCAAGGATTCGCTGACCGGCTTCAAGCGCTACTACAAGGGCGAGCTGGCAGGCGAGGCCTACACCCAGATCGGCCAGGCCGACTACGCCGCCGAGATCGCCCAGATCCGCGATTCCGGTGCCGACTCGGTGTTCTTCTTCCTGCCTGGCGGCATGGGCATTTCCTTCATGAAGCAGTACGCCCAGTCGGGCGTGAATATCCCGGTCATGGGTCCTGGCTTCTCCTTCGACCAGGACATTTTGCCCGCGGTTGGCGACGCAGCCCTTGGCGTCAAGAACTCGGCGAGCTGGTCCAGGGACCTCGACAACGAAGCCAACAAGCAGTTCGTCGAGGCCTTCAAGGCCGAATACAATCGCCTGCCCTCAATCTACGCCGCCCAGAGCTGGGATACGGCGAACCTGATCCTGTCTGCGCTGTCCAAGGCCAGTGTTAAGGACAAGGACGCGTTCCGCGCGGCCCTCAAGGCAGCCGATTTCAAGTCGGTGCGCGGCGAGTTCACCTTCAACACCAACAATCATCCGGTCCAGAACATCTACGTCCGTGAGGTGGTAAAGGAAGGCGATGTCTTGACCAACAAGATCATCGCCACCGCCTTCGAACACCACAAGGACGCCTATGCCGACCAGTGCAAGATGTAGCCCAAGGCTGCATCCGCTTTGCTAAAGTGCCGGCCTCGTCATCGACGGGGCCGGGGCCGCGGCGAGGCCGCATCGCCGTATCTTGCAGCGGCTTGCTTCGGCATTCCCCGCCTTGAACCACAGTCCGGATCGTTCATTTGTCCATCGCCCTTCTGATCGAACAACTTCTCAACGGGCTGCAGCTCGGAGTGATGCTGTTCCTCATGGCCGCCGGCCTGACGCTGATCTTCGGAGTCATGGGCCTGATCAACCTCGCCCATGGCTCGCTCTACATGGTCGGCGCCTTTGCCTGTGCCACGGTCGCCGCCGCCACTGGTTCGTTCTGGATCGGTCTGGTGGCGAGCCTGATCGCTGCGGCAGCCGCCGGTGCGGTCATGGAGATCGTTGTCATCCGCAGGCTTTATGAGCGCGACCATCTTGACCAGGTGCTGGCGACGTTTGCGCTGATCCTGATCTTTTCGGAAGGCACGCGCTGGCTGTCTGGCTCGTTTCCGCTTTATCTCGACATCCCACCGCTGCTGCAAGGCGCGGTGCCCCTGCCCGGCGGTGGCCAGTACCAGCTCTACCGCCTCGCCATTATCGGCGTCGGCATCGCCGTTGCTGTGGGGCTCTATCTGCTGATCTCGCGCACCCGTCTCGGCATGCGCATCCGCGCCGGCGAATCCGACCGCGAGATGATCGCAGCCCTCGGCGTCGACATCCGCACGCTCTACACTGTTGTCTTCGCGCTAGGTGCTGCCCTTGCCGGCCTTGCCGGCGCGCTGGTCGGTGCGCTGCAATCGGTGCAGGTCGGCATGGGCGAGCCAGCACTCATCCTCGCCTTCGTGGTCATCGTCATCGGCGGCATCGGCTCGATCAAGGGCGCGCTGTTCGGTGCCATCTTCGTCGGCCTCGTCGACACGATGGGCCGCTTCCTCCTGCCCAAGGCGCTGGCGTTGATGATGCCGACGGCACAGGCCGGGCTGATCGGTGCCTCACTCGCCTCCATGCTGATCTACATAGTCATGGCCCTGATCCTCGCTTTCAGGCCAAGCGGCCTGTTTGCGGCGCAGTCGTAAGGGCCACCATGAGCCGCGAAACCATCATCAATATACTGCTGGCACTTCTGCTGCTAGCGATCCCGTTCAGTGCGTCTGCAATGGGCGAGCAATTCTACGTCACGCTTGCCACGCGCATTACGATCCTTGCGCTCGCTGCTGTCGGGCTCAACATCGCGCTTGGTCTTGGCGGGCTGGTATCCTTTGGCCACGCCGCCTTCTTCGGCCTTGGCGGCTATGCCGCCGGCATCCTGGCGACCCATGCCTTCAACGCCGAACCGCTGTTGTTTGGCCTGCAAGGCACGACCTCGATGCCGGTCATCTGGTCGGTGGCTATCCTGGTTTGCGGCCTTGTCGCCTTGCCGATCGGCGCGATCAGCCTGCGCACGACGGGCGTCTATTTCATCATGATCACGCTCGCTTTCGCGCAGATGATCTACTACTTCGCCATCTCCTGGCCGGCCTATGGCGGCGAGGACGGGCTGTCGATCTATGTCCGCAATGGCTTTCCCGGTATGAACACGGCGCAGTCCCTGACCTATTTCCTGATCTGCTATGTCGTGCTGATGGCAGCACTTGGTCTGTTCTGGCTGCTGCGCGGATCGCGCTTCGGTGCCGCATTGCAGGCGGCACGGCAGAACGCGACCAGGCTGTCCGCCGTCGGCATCGCACCCTTCAACATCAGGCTCGTTGCCTTCGCCATCTCTGCCATGGTCACAGGCCTCGCCGGCGCGCTGTTTGCCGATCTCAACCGCTTCGTCAGCCCCTCGATGCTGTCCTGGCACATGTCGGGCGAGCTGATCGTGCTCATCATCCTTGGCGGCAAGGGTCGGCTGTTCGGCCCGGTTGCGGGCGCGATGCTTTACGTGCTGTTCGAATTCGCGCTTGGCGGCTTCACCGAACGCTGGCAGTTCTTCCTTGGCCTGATCCTGCTCGGCGTCGTTTTGTTCGCGCGCGGCGGGCTGCTTGGCCTTTTGGCTGGAGAGGCGCGTCATGGCTGAGCTGGTCCTCGAAATACGCGATCTCAAAAAGACTTTCGGCGCGCTGAAGGCCACCGACGGCGTCAGCCTCGATCTCAAGCCGGGCGAAATCCACGCGCTGATCGGCCCCAATGGAGCCGGCAAAAGCACGCTGATCCACCAGATCTCGGGCTCGCTCCGGCCAGACAGCGGCAGTATCCGCTTTCTCGGCCAGGATATGGCCGGGCTCGACATGGCGGCCCGCGGGCGGCTTGGGCTCGGCCGCAGCTTCCAGATCTCATCACTCGCGCAGGAGTTTTCCGCGCTGCGCAATGTGATGCTGGCGGTGCAGGCACGCCAGGGAACGAGCTTCCGCTTCTTACGCCCCGTGATGAGCGACAAGAGCCTGACAGAACCGGCGATGGCGATGCTGGAGCGCGTCGGCCTTGCCGGGCGCGCCTACGTGCCAGCCGCTGAGCTGTCGCATGGCGAACGCCGTCAACTCGAAATCGCCATTGCGTTGGCCCTTGGATCGAAGGCCTTTTTGTTCGACGAGCCGATGGCCGGCATGGGGCCAGACGGATCGAAAGCGTTGACGAAATTCCTCGACGGCCTGCGCCACGAAGCGCCGATCCTGCTCGTCGAGCACGACATGGATGCCGTCTTCGCGCTTGCCGACCGTATCTCGGTCCTCGTCTATGGCCGCGTCATCGCCACCGGCACGGTGGACGAGATCCGCAACGATCCCGAAGTGCGCCGGGCCTATCTCGGAGAAGCTGCGTGAGCCTGCTGGAACTCAACGGCGTCGAAACCTTCTACGGCGCATCGCAGGCGCTGTTCGGCGTCTCGCTCGACGTCAGGGCGGGTGAGGTCGTGGCGCTCATGGGCCGCAACGGCATGGGTAAGACGACGACGATCAATTCCATTCTCGGCCTCGCGAAACCGCGCTCAGGCTCGATCAGCTTTGGCGGCCGCCAAGTCGCCGGCATGCGCCCGCACCGCATCGCGCGCCTTGGCCTGGGTCTGGTGCCGGAGGGAAGGCGCTGCTTTCCCAATCTGACCGTACTGGAGAACCTGCTGGCCGCAGCACGCGGCAGCGCGTGGACATTGGAAAAAGTTGTCGAGCTGTTTCCGCGTCTCGGCGAACGCCGCGACCAATATGCCGGTACACTGTCGGGCGGCGAGCAGCAGATGGTAGCCATCGGCCGCGCGTTGATGACCAATCCGAGCCTGCTCATTCTGGACGAGGCGACCGAGGGTCTGGCACCTGTGATCCGCCAGGACATCTGGGCAGCAATCCGCAAGCTCAAGTCGAGCGGACAGTCGATCCTTATCGTCGACAAGACGCTTGCCGAGCTTCTACCTGTGGCCGACCGCTGCTTCGTTCTGGAAAAGGGCATGACCGTCTTCGAAGGCACGCCCGAGGCGCTGACGCCAGAAATTCAGGACCGCTATCTCGGGGTATGAAAAAAGGGTGTCAAACGGCTTCCAAACTGACCCGGCGCGGTGCTGTTGCTGGCCAGCGATCTTCTGGCCCGAACGCTGCTGCTGCCGCAGGAGCTGCCGATCGGCATCATAACCAGCTCCGTCGGCGCGTTCTTCGTCGTCACCATGCTGATCCACAACCGGCTCTGAGCGCGCCAATGAACCGCTCTTGCAACAGGCCGCCGGCTCAGACCGTCCAGAAATAGCGCACGATGTGGAAGAACACCGGGGCGGCGAAGACCAGGCTGTCGGTGCGGTCCATCATGCCGCCATGGCCTTCGATCAGATGGCCCCAGTCCTTGACGCCCTGGTCGCGCTTGATGGCCGAGGCGACCAGCCCGCCGAGAAATCCCATCGAGCAGGCGACGAAGGCCACGGCTGCTGCCTGCAGCGGCGAGAAGGGTGTCACGAACGATAGCAGCGCGCCGAGCAGGCTCGCCGACACCAGTCCGCCGATCAGCCCTTCCCAGGTTTTCGACGGCGAGACGTTCGGCGAAAAACGGTGTTTTCCAAACAGCTTGCCGAAGATGTATTGCAGCACGTCGCTGCCTTGCACAACGATGATCAGGAACGCGATCAGCAGCAGGGTGCGGCCTTCGAAGCCCGGCACCTCGAGTGTCAGCAGGGCAGGCACATGGCTGACGCAATAGACCGAGATCATCACCGCCCATTGCTGCGCGGCGATGCGCTCGAGGAAGCGTTCAGTGTCGCCATGCAGCGCCGTGATGGCCGGCATCAGCAGGAAGCAATAGACCGGAATGAAGATGACGAAGAGCCCGTACCAGGCGGTCCACACCAGCCAGTATTGAAACGGTATGATGATGCCGAACATGCCGAGCAGCACCCAATGGTCGCTGCGGCGGGTGTGCGTCAGCGTCACGAATTCGCGCAGCGCGGCGAAGGAGATCAGAGCGAACAGGATGGTCATCCCGTAACGCCCGAAGAAGAATGCGACCGTCATCAGCGCCACCATCACCCACCAGGCGTTGATCCGCTGGCTGAGATTGACCAGCGTCGAACTAAGCGGCTTCGGCGCTCGCGCCGAAAGGATGGTCGCGACGATGCTGGCGGTGGTCAAAACCGCCAGCAGGCCGATGATCAGGATGGAGATTTCGTGGCGCATCAATCGTCTCGCTCGGGACGCGGGTTGAGCGCCAGAAGCGCGGCGTGGGCGCGTTCGAGGAAGGCGCGGCGTTCTTCGCCCGGACCGATCGCCACCGGTGCGCCGAAGACGACGCGGCACAGCAGCGGCACCGGCAGGAACTGGCCCTTGGGCAGCACGCGCGACATGTTCTCGATCCAGCACGGGATCAGCTCGACCTGAGGCCGCGCCGTCGACAGATTGTAGAGCCCGGAGCGGAATGCCAGCAGCGGCTCTTCGGTCATGTTGCGTGTGCCTTCGGGAAACAGGATCAGCGAGTGGCCCTGGTCGAGAACCGACAGCATGATCTCGATCGGGTTTTCCTCAGGTCTCGTCCACTGCCGGTTGATGAGCACCGACGACAGCATGTCCTGCGCGATGAAGCGGCGCAGCCGCGACTTCCCCCAATATTCGCCTGCGGCAACAGCATGGGTGATCGCGCGCTCGCTTTCGCTGAGACAGGCCGACAGCAGGATAAAGTCGCCATGGCTGGTGTGGTTGGCGAAATAGATGCGCTGGCGGTCGGAGGGCAGGCTGCCGTTCCAGATCGGACGCACGCCCGTCACCATCCGGGCCAGCGCCGAGAGGCCGACGGAGGTTACCGTCTGCAGCAAGGTGAAGGTCTTGAGCGAAAGCCTGTTCATCGCGGCGCCCAAAACCCTGACGCCAGAAGTGCTGCGGCAAACAGAGCCAGGGCGGCGCGCTGCTTGAACAGCAGGCGACGCGTGCCGGCGATGCGGTCATCGAGCGAGCGTGTCGCGGGCGGGGCCATTTTCAGGCGCATGCGCGCCAGCATGTCGTCCACCGCGGCACCGCCGGAAGCTTCGTCATCATGGCTAGCCATGACCCGGAACAACAGGGCGTCGAATGCCAGCAATGCCGACAGCGCCAGAACGGCGACAGCGCTCGCGGCTGTGATCGACAGCGCAACGGCCGCCGGCAAAGTCTCGAAGCCGCCGCGCGTCGAGGCAGCCAGCGGCGCAAGGATATTTGCCGCCACCACGATTGCGGCCGGCCACGCTGCCTGCCGCATCAGCATGCCGGCGAAGCGGTCGGTGCGGTCCTGGTAGGCATTGCCGGTCATGACGCCGCGCGCTCTATGGCCTCGGCAAGATGAACCGGCCGGCCGAGGGCCGCGAGCATTTCGCGGGCAAGCGCCGGCGTCTTGGCCCTGCCGGTCGCCACCAGCCATTCGGCGACGACGCCGGCGCTGCGCTGGAAGCCGAGCGCGCAGCACACCAGCACGGTGCCGTCGCGGCGCGCACTCTCCAGCGCGCCGGCTGCCTGTTGCCGTATCGCCACTGGCGGCGGCAACAGGTCGACCATCGGAAAGCTGATCCAGCGGCAATCGGCTGCCGCAGGCCTCTTAAGTTCGGCGGCGAGATCGATGACCGTGCCGAAGCTGCTGGCCTCGCGTGCCGTGGGAAAGCGCCCGAGAAAGACGCCGTCAGCAATCGCCACCTGAGGAGTAAGACTGCGCGTCCAGGCCCATATGTTGGCCCTGGCGCCGAGACGGTAAGGCAAGAGCAGGACACGGCTTGCGAGCGTGATGCTGCCATCGGCGGATTTCTGGAACACTTTTTCGCCTGCTCCTGCATAGGCGAAGGCGACGATGGCCAGCGCCAGCGCCGGCCAAAGCAGGAAGAGCGCGACGGCGCAGAACAAGGCGCCGAGCGCTGCACCGGCCAGCGCGAGGACCGCGCCCAGCGCGTAGAACCGCGCCAGCCGCCGCGCTTTCACATCGTTGGTCAGCCGGAAGCCTGAAAACGGCAACGCGCCGCTGCGCGGAAACAGCCACAGCGCAAAGAACCCGAGCAGCGCGCCGGTCGGAATGTCGATGAAGTGATGCTGCCAGGTCGTCAGCACCGAGGCACCGATCAGGAAGCTCCAGCCATGCCAGAGCGGCAGGAGCAACCCGCGGAGCCGGTGGCGCCAATGATCCCAGATGATCACCAAAAGGGCGATGTGCAGCGAGGGTGCCTGGTTGAACGGCTTGTCGAAACCGCCGAGCACGGCAAACAGGAAGCCCGGCAGGCCGGTCGTCGCCGGTCGCACGAATGTCGCGGTCAGCGGGAACAGGATGAAGCAGATAACGGCGACGACCTGCGCGGTGAGATAGCGCCCGGCCAGGCGGTCGACGCCTTGCCTGTCGTTGTTGAGCAGCAGCGACAGGCCGTAGAACAGGTTGATCGACCAATAGGGCACGATGGTCCAGGCGACGAAGGGAATGCTGTGTTCCCACGAGAACACGATGCTGCCGACCTCGTCGCGCCGCGAGGCCAGCCAGTTGGCGAAGCCGTAGCTGAGGTAGAAGAACGGCGCCAGGAAGGCCAGCCAGAGCGCGGCCCTGACGACCACCCGTCCATAAGGCTCGGTGCGCGCGATGGGTGCAAGCGACGAGGCCATGCTGCTCAGCGGCGCCGCGCGACCGAGACGGTGAAGATGCCCCATTGGTCGATGCGCTGGTCGAGCTTTTCGAAACCGGCGGCTTCGACGAGCTGGTCCATCTCACCCTGCGTGCGCCGCCGCATCACCCAGGCCTCGCCTCCGCGATGCGAAGTCAGGCTGCGGGCGATCATCTCGAGCTGCGGATGCCAGGGCTGGTTGGTGTAGAGCAACAGGCTTCCCGGCTGCATGGCGCTGGCCAATCCACCGAGCGAGCGGGCTATCATCGCATTGTCGGAGAACAACTCGTAAAGGCCGGAAACGATGGCAAGATCCGGAGCTGGATCGATCGAAGCGAGCATGTCGGCATCGAAGGCATCGGCGCGCTGGAATGAGACATCAGCCGGCAATTGCCGCTCGGCGATCAGCTTGCGGCCAAGCTGGACGTTGAGGTCGGAATAATCCTGCAGGCGAACGCTCGCCGGCTGATCGGGGCTCTTCACGATGGCATCGAGAACATAGCGGCCATGGCCGGCCGCGATGTCGAGAATGTGCGCCGGCCGGCCAGCGGCCTTGAGCGTCGCCAGGCAAGAGCCGATGAGCTCTTCGAGATGCAGCTTGCGCTGGCGGATGCCGCGCCAGCCAATGGCCTCCAGGAAAATGCGGTCGACGACGCGGCCAAGAGGCGTAAGCCCGCGCGCATTGTTCTCGTAGACGTAGTCCAGCGTCGAGCCGGAATCGAAGCCGGTGGTCACGCCGGCCTTCATACCTTGCGAGACCCAGGCGCCCATGCGGATGGAGGCACGGCTGAATGCCCAATAGAGGCCCTTTGGCGACATCAGAGCGAGCGGCGAGGCAAGCCTATCGGCCTCGTCGCGTGTGTAGCCGGCAATGTCCGCCTGCTTAAGGTCGACCGGCGCATCGGGTGCCTCGAACTGCCTGGCCAGGAATGGCCGGATCAACTCGAGGGCCTTTGCCCGGTCGCGCTCGCCCAGCGTGTCGTGGAAGAAACCAGGCAACACATGGCGTTCCTTGGTGCGGCTGCCGAGATTGACGAAGAACTCGTGCTGCGGGCCGTGGCGCACCACCCAGTCGCTGCCCGAAAGCAGAAGCTGGGTCGGCACGGTGATGGCGCGGGCGTCACTGACGATGCGGGCGGCATGCTGATAGAGTTCGACCAGTATGTTGGAAGCGATCGGCCGCGTGATCAGCGGATCGCTCTCGAAGGAGGCGATGCGCACTGGATCGTGGGTCAGGAATTTCGCCTTGACGTAGGAATTGACGAAGAAGCGGCCCTTGATCTTCTGCCAGAGCGCGATGCCCTCCTTGGCGAAGGGCACGTAGAGTTTTACCGAGAAGGCCGGTGAGGCCACCACCATGGCGCGCAGCTTCGGCGCATAGTCATGCACCCAGGCGGCAGCCAGCACGGCGCCGAAGGATTGTGCGATCAGCGCGATATCCCGAGTGGCAAAGCCATCCCTGGCAGCGATCTCGCGCATGAAGCAGTCGATGTCGCGCACCAGCGCCGAGAAGGAGGGCGCATAGCCGCGCTCGCCGGACGAGCGGCCATTGCCGCGGGCATCCCAGGCATAGAAGGCGTGGTCCGGCATCTGCAATTCATCGACAAGATG
Source organism: Mesorhizobium sp. M0088 (assembly GCF_040322895.1). Taxonomy (NCBI): domain Bacteria; kingdom Pseudomonadati; phylum Pseudomonadota; class Alphaproteobacteria; order Hyphomicrobiales; family Phyllobacteriaceae; genus Mesorhizobium; species Mesorhizobium sp. M0088. The sequence goes on along the minus strand of NZ_JAMYUI010000021.1, from coordinate 104,477 downwards.
GGCCATGCGACCGCCATGCTCGTGGCCGCGGTGGAAGAGCACCACCGCGCCCTTGGCATCGGCGGAGGCCGCCGGCCAGAATCGGTAGAAGATCTCCGTCCCGTCATGGCTGCGGAAAACCCGCTCCTGTGCTTGCCGCGCAAGGCTTTCCGTGGCCGCGGCGGCGATCGGTTCGTGCATCATGGTCTTCCCCTCTGGCGGCATGGCGAGCCTCGATGCTCAGCTGGCGCTGCCAATAATGCCGGCGCGTATCCGGTTTATGGCGGTCAGCAGCGAAAGCGTTGCCATGGCCGGAAACACAAACGGCGTTATCGATGCCGGCCACAGCCCGGCGGCACACAGCGTGGCGACGACGCCGAGCGCCAGCGCCCTGTCGCTCTTGCCGAACGGCCCGGCATAATTACGCCCGACCTTGGCAGCGATGCCGAGCACGCCGGCGAACTCGGTCAGCACGGCCGATATCGCGAAGGCGACGACGCCCCATGCGCCAAATTCGGGAAAGACGGCAAAAGGGAGAATCAGCGCGAGGTCTGAAACGACGTCGCACAACTCGTTCAGATACATGCCAAGCGTCGAGGCTTGGCCATGCTCGCGCGCCAGCATGCCGTCCACGGCATTCAACGCCATGCGCACGAACATCACCAAGGGGATAAGCAACAGCAGCCAGCGCCATTCGTGCCAGATCGCAATGGCCGCGCCGGCGGCTATCGACATCGCGGCCGCCAGGATGGTTATGCTGTTTGCCGTGACCCCGATTGCCGCCAACCGATTGACCAGCGGCCGCAGTCGACCCTGGAAGGCCGGCTTGAGAGCGTAAAGCGTCGGCATTGCGTTGATCCCCCGATCCTGTTCAGCGGCTGTACATCAATATGCCAGACGCGACCAGTGTAGAGGCGGCGCGGCCATCTGCGTTTGCAAATCGATAACCATGATTGGTCCGGCAAAGCTGTCATGCACATTTGCCGGCTTCTCGTGCAACGCGGCGTCTTGAATAGTGAGCACGCTTATTATATATGCCGCTCATGGTTTCCGATGGCATCGACAGATTGGGCTTCTTGATCCACGACGTGCAGCGCTTGATGCGCAAGCGCTTCGAGGCGAGGGCCAGTGGCTTGGGGCTTTCTTCGGCGCAATGGCGGCTTCTGGTCCGCGTTGCCAAGGAAGACGGTGTCGCGCAGGCGCGGCTGGCCGAACTTCTCGAAATCGAGCCGATCAGCGTTTCGCGCCTGGTCGACCGCATGGAAGAGGGAGGCTGGATCGAGCGTCGGTCCGACGCCGCCGATCGTCGCGTCCGCATGATCTTCCTGACGCCCAAGGCAAGCGATGCCTACGCCGTGATCAAGAGCATTGCCGGAGAAGTCTATGAGGAATCGCTGGTCGGCGTGAAGCCGGAAGCCCGTCGCGTCCTCATCGAAGGGCTCGAGGCGATGGTTCGCAACCTGACCGACGACGAGACGCCGTCCATTGAAAAAGTGAAGAATACAGAAGGCGCAGCAGCATGAACGCGGTAGCCAAGATAGACGAGAAAGTGACCGAACTGGACATGGAAGCGCCGGCGCAGCCGGCCGCGGCCCCGCCGGCGGTTGCTCCCCCGGTGCAGCCGGCCCCAGTGCCCGTGAAGAAAAAGCGCCGGCTGGGCCGCTTCCTGCTGATGGTCGCGCTGCCTGCGGCATTGGCTGTCGGCGGCGGCTATGTCTGGGTCACCGGCGGCCGCTATCAGGAGACCGAGAACGCCAATCTGCAGCAGGCCAAGGTGTCGATCGCTTCCGACACGGCCGGCCGCATCGTTAAGGTCGACATCTTCGATAACCAGCTGGTCAAGCAGGGTGACGAGCTGTTTGCCATCGACCCCGAGCCCTACCGGATCGCGCTGGCGCAGGCCGACGCCGCGGTTGCGGGCGCGCGTCTCAATGTCGAGCAGTTGCGCGCGGCCTATGGCCAGTCGATGGCTCAGCAAAAGTCCGATGCCAGCCAGGTCGCCTTCGCCCAGTCGCAGTTCGATCGCGCCGCCGACCTCGCCCAGAAGGGCATCAACGCCAAATCGTCGCTCGACGAAGCCAAGAACGATCTCGACAAGGCCAAGCAGCAGCTGGCGGTTGCCGAGCAAGGGATCATCAGCGCCAAGGCAGGCCTTGGCGGCAATCCCGACATCGAGACCGACAAGCACCCGACCGTGATGGCCGCGCTCGCCGCGCGTGACAAGGCGGCCTACGACCTGGCGCAGACCACGGTCAAGGCGCCGGCGGACGGCATCGTCAGCCAGGCCTCGTCGTTCAAGGTCGGTCAGTATGTCGGTTCCGGCACGCCGCTGTTTTCGCTGGTCGAGACCGGTGACACCTGGATCGATGCCAATTTCAAGGAAACGCAGCTCACCCACATGAAGCCCGGCCAGAAGGCGGAGATCGTGGTCGACACCTATCCAGGGCGCACCTTCGAGGCGACGGTCAAGGCGATCGGCGCCGGCACGGGAGCCGAGTTCTCGCTGCTGCCGGCCCAAAATGCCACCGGCAACTGGGTCAAGGTCACACAGCGTATCCCGGTTCGTCTCGAACTGATCGATGCGGACGCCAAGATGGCGTTGCGCACCGGCATGAGCGCCACCGTTACCGTCGACACCGGCGTGGCGCGTGGCCTGCCCTCGATCTTTGGTCACGCCACGGCTGGCGAGGCCGCGCAGTAACGTCAACAGATTGCCGCAGGACCAGCGGCGGAGGTGAATAGCAGGATTGGTCTGATGGGAGGAGCTGGAAGGATCAGCGTTTTGGCGCTGCCGCGTCGCGGCCTGGCCGAAATCTGAAATCTCCGAGGCAGACTCGTCGGTCCTCATGTTTCCGGGCGGCAGGCATCCGCTCATCAGAGACTTTCAGTCGATGTAACCCCCACATCGACGATCGCGTCCCACCGCGACGAGGGTCTCTCAACGGAAGGCGTTGCCGCCCGGAAACCCCTTGTACACGTTTTTGTTACCTGCTGGAAGTTCCACGCCATGAGCACGCCCGAACCCTTCAAAGAAGTGCCGCATCGCGGCCTGATCACGGTCGCGCTGATGCTGGCGACGGTCATGCAGGCGCTCGACACGACGATCGCCAACGTCGCTCTGCCGACAATGACGGGCGATCTCGGCGCCTCGCCGGACAACATCAACTGGGTGCTGACCTCCTACATCGTTGCCGCCGCCATCATGACGCCGGTCACCGGCTGGCTGGCCGACCGCTTCGGCCGCAAGGAACTGTTCCTGACGGCAGTGGTCGGCTTCACCATATTCTCGATGCTGTGCGGCATCGCCTGGAGCCTGGAGAGCATAGTGTTCTTCCGGCTGATGCAAGGCGTGTTCGGAGCGGCGATCGTGCCTCTGTCGCAAACCTTCCTGCTCGACATCAATCCCAGGGAACGCCATGGCCAGGCGATGGCCATTTGGGGCGCCGGCATCATGCTGGGGCCGATTCTGGGCCCGACGCTGGGTGGCTGGCTGACCGAGAATTTCAACTGGCGCTGGGTGTTCTTCATCAACCTGCCGGTCGGCATCGTCGCCTTTCTCGGCATGGCCGCCTACTTGCCGGCCGTTGCCCGGCGGGTGCGCGGCTTCGATTTCTTCGGCTTCGCCATGATATCGCTCGGCGTCGGCGCGCTTCAGCTGCTGCTCGACCGCGGCGGCGAGGTCGACTGGTTTTCCTCGGTCGAGATCTGGATCGAACTTGGTCTTTCGCTCACCGGCTTCTGGGTGTTCATCATTCACACCATGACTGCGGAACACCCTTTCATCGATCCCAAGATCTTCCTTGACCGCAATTTCGTGACCGGGCTGGCGTTCATCTTCGTCATGGGTGTGCTCATCCTGGCGAGCATGTCGCTGCTGCCGCCAATGCTGTCGACCATCTTCGGCTATCCGACCGTCACCATCGGCGTCGTCATAGGGCCTCGCGGTGTCGGCACCATGATTTCGATGCTGGTCGTCGGCCGGCTGATGAGCAAGATCGACGCCCGGATCCTGGTCGTTATCGGTTTCCTCCTGACCGCGCAGTCGCTCTACACCATGTCCAGCTTCACGCCGCAGATGGACAACTGGCTGATCATCAGCTCCGGCGTCATCCAGGGGCTGGGCATGGGAATGGTGTTCGTGCCGCTGTCGACCGTCGCCTTCGCCACGCTTGACGTGCGCTTCCGCACCGATGCCACGGCCCTGTTCAGCCTGGTGCGCAATCTTGGCTCGTCCATCGGCGTGTCGGTCGTGACGGTTCTGATGGTGCGCAACACGCAGGTCAACCACGCCGAGCTTTCGGCCTTCATCAACCCGTTCAACCCAAATCTTTGGGCGGTCTCTCCGGCAGCCGCGAGCGGCGATCCGACGGCGCTTTCGCAGGTCGATCGCATGGTCAATCTCCAGGCGATGATGATTTCCTACGTCAATGACTTCAAAATACTCATGGTCATGACGCTGCTTGCCATCCCGTTTGTTTTCCTGCTGCGCAAGCCCAAGCAGGCGCCTGCCGGCGGCGCGCCGGCAGCGCATATGGATTAGCTCTATTTCCCGAGCACCAGGCTCCAGTAACGGAGCTTGCTGTCGCTGCCATCGCGCACATAGGCAAGGCCGAAGCGGGTGAAGCGCGGGTCGAGCATGTTGCGGCGATGGCCTGGTGAATGCACCCAGATGTCGAACAGTTTCTCGAGGTCGAAACGACCCTCGGCGATGTTCTCCGCCGCGGCACCGGAAATTCGATTGTCCCTGACGCGCGAGGCGAAATCCTTGCCCCAGCCGGTGGTGTGGCTCATGCGGCGGCGCTGCGCCATGTAGCCGGCCTGCTGCAGGGCAGCCTGTTCGAGTTGCCGGTCGGCGACCAGCGGCGCGAGCCCCGCCGAGGCGCGGATGCTGGCCAGCGTGCTGGTGGCGGAGGAGGAGACCCCGGCGCCTTCGCCTGACGGTAGTGAAACGGTGCTGCAGGCGGCGAGGCCCGCCAAGGCTGCGAGGCCGGTCAGCACCATGCGCCTGCTCGGCATCGGGCGCGGTTCGATGGAATGGGAATGATCAATGGCCATTCCTGTCTGAATAGTCGCGATCATGGCTTTTGACGGGCAAGCGGTGAAAATTGCGCGAGAACCCATACGTTTGGTTTTTCGCAAAAAAATGCATCGCGTAATGTTGAAGTGTTGAAGCGCCCCCTTTCGGGCAATAGTCCAGGTGTCCCGAGTGAGGTGAGAATCCGATGCCAAAAACTGCCCGCACCTTCCCGACGCTCTCTACAGCCCGTCTGCTGCTGCGCGCTCCGGCCCTCGAAGATGCCGATGCCTTCCGGAATATCCTGTCGATCCCCGAGGTCACCCGGTTCTCGAACTGGCGGGATGCGCCGTCCAAGGCGGTGGCGGATCGGGCAATGAGATGGATGTGCAAGGTCTTTCCTACTGGCAAAGGCTGCGCCTGGATCATCGAGGATCGCGCTTCGAAGACCATGGCCGGTGCGATTCGCTACAATTGGTTCGTCCCTAAATCGAAGTGCGGCGAGATCGGCTACGAGTTGCATCCGGACTTTTGGGGCAGAGGTCTGATGACCGAAGCGGCTGCTGCCGTCGCTCTTTGCGGCCATCGGTTTTTCCTGCTCAATCGCATCGAGGCGTGGACGCTGCCGGGCAATACCGGATCGGACCGTGTGCTGGAGAAAGCCGGCTTCCGCTACGAGGGGACGCTACGGCAGAAAGCCCGGTTCAAGGGCGCCTACCACGACTTCAGGATGTTTGGACGACTGGCCGGCGATCATCCTGCCTCAATCGATCAGAATTAACCTGCCGCCATGCCGGCGTAAGTCTCCAGTGTCGATGAAGTCTGACGATCGTCTTCCGTATGCACCCACCAGGCGCCCAGCGCGTCGATGAGCGGTACAAGTTTGCGGCCAGGCGCCGTGAGGTCATAATCGACCCGCAACGGATAACCCGGACGCACCGTGCGCCGCACGATGCCGGCCTCTTCCAGCTTGCGCAGTTCCAGCGTCAGGATGCGATGCGACACCGTCGGGTTGTCACGTCTCAGGTCGCTGAACCGCTTGGTCCCGTCCTTCAGATAATAGAGCAGCAGTGTGGGCCAGCGACCGCTGAGCACGCGCATGGTCTCTTCGATCGGGCAGCGTGAGACGACGTCTTTCATGGGCGGATCCTGGTTACAGAATTGTGCGTAATTTACATGGGACGACAAGCGTTTAGGGTCAAGTTTCGCTGCGCGGCGTGATCCTCTCAATCACGGAAGAAAACAAATGGAACCTATCCTCCTTTACGGCTTCCCGGCGGGAAGCTCGATGGGGCTTGTCGCTGCCTTTGAACGCGTCGGGCAACCCTATCGCCTGTGCCGCGTCGACATGCTCACCGAGATGAAAAACGATGCCTATGCCAGCATCAACGACCGTCAGGAAACGCCGGTGCTGATCACCGACGAAGGCCGGGTGCTCACCGAGACAATGGCCATCGCCTCGTGGCTCGAAGCCCGCGACACACAGCGCCGCATCAGCTTCGAACCGCGCACGCCGCAAGCCGACCGCATGCACCAGCTGATGGCCTTCGTGAACACCGGTTTCACCGCCGCCTTCAGCCCGCTCTGGGTGGCATTGGAAATGGCGGCGGATGAACCGGCGCTGAAGGCGACCTTGCGGGAGTTCGGCCGCAAGGTCGTTGCGGAACGTCATGATCGGCTCGAGGCGATGATCGCCGACACGGATTTCCTGGTCGGCGACCGGCTGACGCTGGCCGATACCACGCTGATCGGCGTGGCGCGCTGGGCGGAATTTCACCAGGCTATCGACGGCGCTGCCTATCCCAAGCTGGCCGGATTGCGCCTTCGCATCGAATCCGATCCGGCCGTGGGTTATGCGCTGGCTGTCGAGGATGGCGAACAGCCCGCCGGTTCTGGCGCCTGCCTTGGCCACGTCCCCCTGACTGAGGTGATCGATCGCTTCGCGGCGGCGGCGAAATCGTAGCGACACTCTGTTTTCAACCAGGATGTGCCTTTGTGAGAGGCGCTGATCTGCCGGAGTGCGGTCGCCGCCGCACTCCGGCATTGTTAAAGGGGACCGCCATTTTTCTCAACGCTACCGCTTGGGCCGCCTGTCGTTCTCATTTCACCAGAGTGATCATCCGATCGGCGTACATTGTGCGATTTCCAAGCGCCGCCGCGCAGTCCGACTTGACGGACGAGTTTCCGGTCATCTGAATCGTATTGCCGACAAGCCTGAGACAGTCGCCCTGGGCGCTCATATCAGAGTTGCCGGCGTAGGAAATGGGCGCGTCCGGCGCGTAGATGAAACCGCTGAGCACGGAATTTGCGCCGCCATTCAATGTCAGAGCAGACGTGTTGCCGTGATCCTGGAAAATGGTGATGCCAGCATAAGGGCCGCTGGTGGGCGGGGAAAGGTTCACCTTCTCATTGGCATTTATGTAGATCTCAGCGCTTTCCATGAGGAATATAGTCACGCCCTGGCCAGCCAGGCTGCCGTTCCCCCCTGGCTTTATGGTGGTGCCGCGCATGATGTAGACGCCCGGATCAAGCGTGATGTCCCCCGACAATGTCTTGTCGCAATACGTGCCGGGCGACAGCGTGTAGGTTTTGCCGTTCGGGACAGGCAAACACAATGTGTAAGGGGGAGGAACGACGTCGGCCAATGGATCAAAGGACGCGTACCTATGTTCGTGCGGCGTTCCGCAGGCGAGACTGGCGCTGGGTGGCAACAGCCCGCTGGTGCCGCCGACGGTTGAGACACAGCCGGCTGAAACCAGTGCGGAGCCACCCCTGTTGACGGAATCGGACGCGTCCGAGTTCGCCGCGATCACGCAATTGTCCATCGAGACGTTGGTCGAGCCCTGGAGGTTCACGGCGGCGGACGCATGCGGATCGAGCGCCAGCACGCAGGCCTGTGCGCCAGGTTTTACCTTGACCGAGGCCGAGCGGGAGGCCTGCCAGGGGGCCGAGGTGCTGATGAAGCTTGGGCGGCTTATGCTGGACGACAGCGAGATAAAGTAGGCGCTTGGGCTGCCGCTTGCCGTTGCCGCGAAAGCGGAGACGCTGCCCAAATATTCCTGCTGGTCGGCCGCGCTCATATTGGCGGCGAAGAATTGCAGCCCAAGCTGCTGGACATCGCCGGCCGCCATATCGGGAGAGAACTTCGTGCCGATGGCGAGCCCCGCCGCGTCCAGCGAGTTCTGCAGTTGCGAGGCGTCATGGCTCGTGCCGATCAGATCAACGGCGCCGGCCAAACCAATCATTATCGGCAGCATCGCGATGGCGGTCGTCATGGCAAAGTTGCCGTGCTCCGAAGACCAGAAGCCTCTCAATGCGAACATGGTTCCTCGCCGAACCTCGTAAAGCTCAGGTGATACGCCAGAGATCCCTACGAGTAATTTAAGTAAATGCTAAAATACGTAAATGCTAAAATGCAGAACAATGGTTGGCTAAAACGAAAGACTGCCGAGGCACGCCATATGAGAGGCCATACGGAGAGTTGAACACTACGAGGAGTTGCGCCCCAGGCAATTGACGCGGCGACAATCGCCGCCAACTCTGCTATCATGCCTCTTGATCTTGAAGTGGCAGCTCTGGCGGCCATCCAGGCGGTGACCGCCCCGACACACGGGAGGAAGGTTATGGCCGGCTTTCATGTCATGGCGGACGCACGTGGAACGCATGTGCAGCCAACGGTGCGCCGCATCACCACGTCGGACCTTTGGGATGCGCTGCGCCTCGGCTTCGAGGATTTCTGGGCAAAACCATCGCACTACGTGTTCCTGTGCCTGATCTATCCCATCGTCGGCCTGATCCTGACGCAGTGGACGTCCGGCGCCAATGCCATCCAGCTCATCTATCCCCTGATGTCGGGTTTCGCGCTGGTCGGGCCGTTTGCGGCGCTCGGCCTTTACGAGATCAGCCGCCGGCGTGAGCTCGGCATGAACACCTCCTGGTGGCACGCGTTTGATGTGCGGCGCTCGTCCGCTGTCCCGTCGATCGCTGTCATCGGCGTCATGCTGGTGGCGCTGTTCCTGTTGTGGCTCTATACGGCGCAGTCGATCTACACCGGCCTGTTCGGCGACCAGCCGCCAGCCTCGATCGGTGGCTTCGTCCGCGACGTGCTGACCACCAGCAAGGGCTGGACGCTGATCCTTGCCGGCAATGCCGCGGGCTTTGTCTTCGCCGTAATCGTGCTGGCCACTACCGTGGTTGCCTTCCCGCTGCTGCTCGACCGTGACGTCGGCGCCGTTTCGGCGATCGAGACCTCGGCCCGGGCAGTGATGGCCAACCCGCTGCAAATGGCGCTGTGGGGCTTGCTGGTCGCCGTGCTTCTGGTGATCGGTTCGATCCCGCTGTTTGCCGGGCTCGCCGTCGTCATGCCGGTGCTCGGCCATGCCACCTGGCATCTCTACCGCAGGGTGGTCGAGCCGGAGCGGGCACAGCAGATAAGGCGGCCGATGTAGATCAGCACTCTCAGCGCTGCGCCTCTGTCGCCATCTTCAGCGCAAGTGCCGTCAGCACGGTGCCCATCATCCAGCGCTGGATGACCAGCCACAAAGGCCGTCCGGCAAGAAAGGTGGCGATCGAACCGGCCGTCACCGCGATGACGGCATTGACGCTGAGGCTGATCGAGATCTGCGTCGCGCCGAGCATCAGGAGCTGCGACAGGACGTGGCCCTTGTCGGGGCTGATGAACTGCGGCAACAGCGACAGATAGAGCACGGCCACCTTCGGATTGAGCAGATTGGTCATCAGACCCATGGCGAAAAGCTTGCGCGGCCGGTCCCTCGGCAGTTCGCGCACTTCGAACGGCGAGCGTCCGCCCGGTTTCACCGCCTGCCAGGCCAGCCACAGGAGATAGAGCACGCCGGCAAAGCGCAGCGCATCATAGGCGTAGGGCACGGCGAGCAGCAGCGCGGTGATGCCGAATGCCGCCGCCAGCACATAGAAGACAAAGCCGAGTGCCACGCCGCCAAGCGAAATGAGCCCCGCCTTCGGCCCCTGCGACAGGGAACGCGAGATCAAATAGATCATGTTGGGGCCAGGCGTCAGCACCATGCCGAGGCAGACCAGCGCGAAGGCGAGATGATTGGCTGTTTCGGGCATCTGTTCTTCCCCAGCGCGCCGCGAATGGACGCGCGATCCGGCAGGCGGCCAAGATGTGCCTGTCCCGGCAGGCGCGCGCAAGTGCATGGCGGCGCCAGCTATTGTTCCAGCTAGCCGCCGGTGCCTACGGATCAGCCGACGATGCGCAGGTTCGACAGTTCGTTGCCGATTTCCTTGAAATCGTTCGACAAGCTGGCGCCGGTAGCGTTCCAGAACAGTTTTGCCGGCTTGCTCGCGTCCGTCGGGTCCTTGCGGAAGCGCGAGTTCGACGAGCAGGATTTCAGCGCCTCGATCGCCTGCTGGTCGGCGATTTTAGTCGTCGACAGATCGAGCGCCACAGTCATCACCATGATGTTGGCTGCCTTGGCGTTGTTGCAAAGCGTCGCCATCTGCTCGTTGAGCGCGTTGGTATAATTGCCGTTAGAATAATCGAATTGGCCAATGGTGCTCGATGTGCCCATGAACAGGCGGCCCACCGACGTGCCGTTGTAGCCGGGTTTGAGATAGCCGAAGGATGCATAGGTCGACTTCGAATCGGCGGGGTCGGAATAGCCGAGCGAGGAAGGCGTGTAGTAGGTGTTGGCGCCGTCGGTCAGCACGATCACGACCTTGTCGTTGCCTCTCTCGGTTTCCGGGCGGCCTTGCGTGAAGGGCTCGCCGCTCGAAACCACGCGCCATCCCCAGGCCATGCCTTCGGGAACATTGGTGCCGCCATCCGGCTTCATCAGGTCGATCGCGGCCTTGATCGCGGTGAGCCCAGTGGCAACGCTGACATCGGTCAGCGGCGTGATCGGGTTGGTGGAGCAGCTGTAGTTCGGCCCGTTGCCGGCGGCCAGCGCCGGCGCATTGATCGGCCGCGGCTGGAAATATTTGGCCATGTTGCGCAACCGGGATTGGCCGGTGCTGCTTGTCGGGTCGTCGTTCCACCAGCTGTTCACGGCGCCGTAGGTCGTCGGCGTGGCCTCATCGGGATCTTGGGTGAGCCTCCAATGGTTGCCGGGTTCGTCGGGGGCGAACATCGGCACGAACATCGTCGCCGGATCGCCAACCCCTATGCCGGTGTTCGCCGAGCCGCCGGACGGCGCGGCGTCGTTAGCATTGTAGGGATAGGGCCTGGCCTCGACGCAACCTTGCCAACTGGCGAACGGGCCATAGGAATCGATGTAATCATATTCGTCATGGCTTCGTTTGCAGGTGTTGTTCGAGTTGTATTCGTCGCAAACCACGCGCTTGCTGTTGGTGACACGCTCATGGTTGGTGACGACCTTCATGTCCCGGTAGAGCGAAAACCGGGTCAGCATCTGGCCTTCGTCGGTACCCCATCCGGTGCCGCGCTTGTACCAGATACCGTTGGTCTGCTGGGCGTATTTGTCGACCGCGTTCAGCGTCGACCAGTCGAAATTCTCGTTCGATACCGGCGACAATCCTTCGGTGTCCATCCAGGACGCGTTACCGTTGCCGGGGCCGACATTGACCGAGGCGGCAAACGGCACCAGGCCGAACTGCACCGGCCTGTCGACCTGCTTGATCATGGCCGCCTGCTGGGCCAGCGTGTCGACCAGCTGTTTGGCCGCGGTCTTGAGAAGGTCGATGCGCGTTTGCCCCGAGCCCGTTCCGGTCTTGGTCATCGACCCGGAATTGTCGAGCGCCAGGGCGACTTCAAGAGTGTTCTTCAGCCGCACTTCCGAGGTCACGTTGAAGCTGATCTTCTGGTTGGCGTCGGTTTCGGATTTGCCGACGAGCTGACCGAAGACCGGATAGAAATAGGGCTTGTAGTCAAGCCGCGCGCTCATTTTGAGCAAGCCACCGCCGGCGGTGTTGCTTGGCAAGGTGACGCTGAGCGTCGTGTTGGCGGGATTGATCTTGTTGAGGTTGGCATTGAAGAAGTCGAGCGCATAGGCTCTCAACTGGTCGTCGGTAGCACCCTCCGTCAGCCGGCGCGCCGTGGCGAAGTTTGCGGCATCGAGCGCATTCGAAACCGCCTGTTTTTCGCGGCTCATCTCGGTGAAGTCGACGGCTATAGCCAGGGCGCCCATGAGCGGAACCATCGCGACGACCGTCATAAGAGCATAGTTGCCGCGTTGGTCGCGGCAGAACTGACGCCAAAGTTCATGCATGTCTTGCAGCGGCCCCCGCCGGCGGATTCTCGATCGATGCCAGTTTTTCACAAAACGCTGAAGGCCGCGTTTGGGAAATCGCTCTATTGCCGGGGCAGCGCTTCACCAACCGCTAACCAATCGTGACTGGCGAAAGCTGGTGACAGGCCGGGGCGGTTCGGCTAATCCGAACCGGCTGCGGCGAACCGTCGGTGGCAGCGATCGCAACGATCATGACTGAAGGAAACGGCATGGCGGATTCGCCTGAAATCATCGGCTCGCTCGAAGACGTGTCGAAGGCCTATTCGGCAATCCTATGCGATGTCTGGGGCGTGGTCCACAATGGTGAAACGCACTTCCCGGTGGCGGCTTCCGCACTGGCAAGGGCTCGAGAGGCGAAAATCCCCGTCGTCCTGATCACCAATTCGCCGCGCAGAAGTGCCGATGTCGTGGCGCAGATGAACGCGATCGGTGTTCCACCGTCAGCCTACGACCGGGTGGTTACCTCAGGCGACGTGACGCGGGATCTGATCGCCGAAGGGCCGCGCAAGATTTTCCATATCGGCGCCGACCGGGACTTCACCCTCTATGAAGGTCTCGACGTCGAGCTTGTCGAGGAGTTCGAGGCGTCCGGCGTCGTCTGCACCGGCCTGTTCGACGACGAGGTCGAAAAACCCGAGGATTACACGGAGCTCCTGCGGCGGCTGCGCGCCAGGAACCTGCCTTTCATCTGCGCAAATCCCGACATCGTGGTCGAGCGCGGCGAACGCATCATCTGGTGTGCCGGCGCGCTGGCGCGTGACTATGCCCAGCTTGGCGGCCGCACATTGATCGCTGGAAAACCTTACGCGCCGATCTACAATCTCGCGATGAACGAGGTTGCCGAGATTCTTGGCCAGCCGGTCGAGCGCGGCCAGGTGCTTGCCATCGGCGACGGCATGATGACCGATGTGAAGGGCGCCGCCGACAATGGCTTCGATGTTCTTTATGTCTCCGGCGGCATCCATGCCCGCGACTATGGCGATGCCCTGCAACCGGATCCGGCAAGACTGGCGGCGTTCCTGGAAAAGCATGGCTATGGTCCGGTGGCTGTCATTCCCAGACTTCGGTAGGTGACGATGGCAGCCTTCCAACGCGTCCTGGCAACCGCGCCGCTTCCCGCCGACCTGCGCGGCGGCGTGGTGGCGATCGGCAATTTCGATGGCGTCCATCGCGGCCATCAGGCGGTGCTCGAGCGCGCCTCTGCCGAGGCCGGACGGCGCGGCGTACCGGCCCTGGTGCTGACGTTCGAACCGCATCCGCGCAAGATCTTCAGGCCTGATATCCCGTTGTTCGTGCTGACGCCGCCGCCGATGAAGGCGCGGCTCCTGTCGCTGCTGGGCTTTGCCGCGCTGGTCGAGCAGCCGTTCACGCACGACTTCGCCTCGCTGTCGGCGGAAGCGTTCGTGACGGATGTGCTGGAAACGAACCTTGGCATTACCCACGCCGTGACCGGGTTCGATTTCCACTTCGGCAAGGATCGTCAAGGCGGCCCGGCCTACCTGATGGCGGCGGGTGAGCGTCACGGCTTCGGCGTCACGCTCGTCGACGCCTTCCGGGACGAGGGCGCCGAGGTGGTGTCGTCCAGCCGCATCCGCGGATTGCTGGGCGAGGGCGAGGTGGCTGAAGCCGCCGGCCTGCTAGGCTACCGCTTCACCGTCGAAAGCGAGGTGGTCGGCGGACAGCAGCTTGGCCGCACCCTTGGCTTTCCAACCGCGAATATGAGGCTGTCGGCTGAAGCCGCACTCAAGGAGGGCATCTATGCCGTCCGCTTCCGCCGCGCCGACGGCACGCTTCACGACGGCGTCGCCAGCTTCGGCCGTCGCCCGACCGTCGACGACAATGGCGCGCCGCTGCTGGAAACCTTCGTCTTCGACTTCTCCGAAGACCTCTATGGCGAGGTCTGTCAGGTTTCCTTCTTCGGTTTCCTGCGCCCGGAGGTGAAGTTCGAAGGGCTCGATGCGCTGGTCGCGCAGATGAAGCGCGATGAAGCCGAGGCACGCGCGCTGCTTGCCGGCGTCAAGCCGCTCTCCGATCTCGATGCGGCCATGGCTTTTTGAGTCCAGGCGTGATTCCGGCTACTTTTTCAGCGCCAGACCAACGGCGATGAAGGTCCAGCCCTGAAAGATCAGGTCGATCGCAAGGAACAGACCGAGCACCCACAGGCTGTTGACCGGCCAGCCCATGGCGATGATCAGACCTGCAAGCGCGCTGATGACACCGGCGGCGACGAGCCAGCCCCAGCCGCGTTCCGGCCGGTGGCTGTAGCCGACCCAGGCCCTGAGCACCCCTGACGCGACCAGCGCGATCGCCAGCAGGAACGTCAGCACCGCCGAGGCAAGCAACGGATTGCCGAAAGCGAAGAAGCCGGCGACGGCGTACAGCAGTCCGCTGAGCAGCCAGTAGAAGAAGCGATTCCAGGACTTGACGCCGAACGCGTGCACGATCTCGATGATACCCGCCATCAGCATCAGCCATCCCACGACGTAGGCGGAAGCCACCGTGGCGACGAACAGATTGGCGAAGGCAATGCCGCCGAAGATGAGCAGCAGCACACCGAGTGCGACAAACCATCCCCATTTTGTCCGTGTCTGTTCGATCCCGATTTTCAAGGCGTCGCCATGCAGGGTCATTGTCGCGGTCTCCATCGAGGGCTGCGGAATACTGCGGATGGAAGGTAATCCGGGCGCGAGCCAACGTCCAGCCGATGACCGGCAGCGGGATCGCGGCAAAGCGCGAGCATATGTCTCGGGTTTAAATCAAATTTTACCAAACGGCCGTCAAAGCTGTCATCGGCAATCATATGCGTTGTGTTAGTGGAGTGGCCATGAGTTCGGTCGGAAGAATCTCTCTTGTGTTGGCCGCCGCGGTGCTGGGTGGGACGGGCGCTGCCAATGCGGGCGAGGGCAGCTGGCTGTCCGGCGACTGGTATCTGACCGTAGGTGCCACCGGCATGGTGGCGCCGAATTTCGAGGGCGGCAAAAAGTACCTGCTCAGCGCCTCGCCGATCATTTCGCTGGGCAAGGCCGGACCTGCTGCCCGCTTTGTCTCGCGCAACGACAACATCTCGCTGGCGCTGGTCGATGATGGCGGTTTCCGCGCTGGCCTGACCGGCAAGTTCCTGTTTTCCCGCGATGACGACAACGCCGATGAGCTGAAGGGCCTCGATCCGGTGCGCTGGGGCGGGGAAGTCGGCGGCTTCTTCGAATTCTATCCGACCGACTGGCTGCGCGCCCGCGCCGAGCTGCGCCACGGCATTCGCGCTCACAACGGCTTTGTCGCCGACATCGCCGCCGACGCCTTTTACGATGTGACGCCGACCGTCAGGATTTCGGGCGGCCCGCGTGTTTCCTTTGCGTCAGGCAATTATTTCGACGCCTATTACGGCGTCAACGCGCAGGAAGCCGTGGCCTCGGGCTTGAGCGAATATCATCCCGGTGGCGGGCTGAAATCGACCGGCCTCGGCGGCGCCATAACCTGGAAGGTGACCGAGCCGATGACCGCCAGCCTGTTTGGCGAATATTCGCGCCTGATGGGACCGGCGGCCGATTCCAGCCTGGTCAAGGAGCGCGGCGACCGCAACCAGTTCATGATTGGCGTGTCGACCACCTACCGCTTCGATTTCACGATGTAAGTGAATCGAACGAGACGCTTTATTCCTGCCGTGGCTTCGGCTAAAAGCCCAGCCATGACCAGCTTTTCGCGCCTTTTCGCGATCGCGATACGAATTACAGGCCCGGTGTTCCGGGTGGCCTGAGCGCCGCCGGAGCCGCCGGGAGTTTCTGCGCGCCCCCTCGCGCTTTTTCCATAACATGATAGTTCACGCCCGAGCTTGTACGCCCGCCGGGCAATGCAAATGGCAGACCAATGACCGATACAACTGAAACGATCGACTATTCCAAGACGCTTTACCTGCCGCAGACGGACTTCCCGATGCGTGCCGGCTTGCCGGAGAAGGAGCCGCTGCTGGTCAAGCGCTGGCAGGACATGGATCTCTACCGCAAGCTGCGCGAGAGCGCTGCCGGCCGCACGAAATACGTGCTGCATGACGGGCCGCCCTACGCCAACGGCAACATCCATATCGGCCACGCGCTGAACAAGATCCTCAAGGATGTCATCACCCGCTCGTTCCAGATGCGCGGCTACGACTCGAACTATGTGCCCGGCTGGGACTGCCACGGCCTGCCGATCGAGTGGAAGATCGAGGAGCAATACCGCGCCAAGGGCAAGAACAAGGACGAGGTGCCGGTCAACGAATTCCGCAAGGAATGCCGTGAGTTCGCCGCGGGTTGGATCGCTGTGCAGGGGGCCGAGTTCCAGCGCCTCGGCGTCATCGGCGATTTCAAGAACCCCTATACGACGATGGCTTTCCATGCCGAGGCGCGCATCGCCGGCGAGCTCTTGAAATTCGCCATGTCGGGCCAGCTCTATCGCGGCTCCAAGCCGGTGATGTGGAGCGTGGTCGAGCGCACGGCGCTGGCCGAGGCCGAGATCGAGTACCACGACTATGAGAGCGACACGATCTGGGCGAAGTTTCCGGTCGCCAGCTTGGCCCGCCCTGTCGATGGCGAGACCAAGCTGACGGAGGGCGCACTCGATCTGCTGCAGGCACATGTCGTCATCTGGACGACGACGCCATGGACGATCCCCGGCAACCGTGCCGTCAACTATTCGCCGCGCATCAACTATGGCCTCTATGAGGTCACGGCAGCCGAGAACGCATTCGGCCCGCAGCCGGGTGAAAAACTGATCTTTGCCGATGCGCTGGCCGAAGACTCCTCGGTCAAGGCCAAGGTCACCTTGAATCGTCTCCGCAGCGTTTCGGCGCAAGAGCTTGGAAGCCTTACGCTTTCGCATCCGCTCAAGGGTTTTTGCGGCGGCTACGACTTTGCCGTTCCGATGCTCGCCGGCGACCACGTCACCGACGATGCCGGCACCGGCTTCGTCCACACCGCGCCCGGCCACGGCCGCGAGGACTTTGACGCCTGGATGGATGCGGCGGTGGATCTGCGCGCACGCGGCATCGATCCCGCCATCCCGTTCACCGTCGACGATGGCGGTTTCTTCACCAAGGACGCGCCGGGTTTCGGCCCCGACCGGGAGGGTGGACCGGCGCGTGTCATCGACGACAACGGCAAGAAGGGCAACGCCAACCAGGCCGTCATCGACGAGCTGATTAAGCGCAACGCGCTGTTCGCGCGCGGCCGGCTGAAGCACAGCTACCCTCACTCCTGGCGGTCCAAGAAACCGATCATCTTCCGCAACACGCCGCAATGGTTCGTCTACATGGACAAGGACCTCGGCGACGGCTCGACACTGCGCAGCCGGGCGCTCAAGGCCATCGACGACACCCGCTTCGTGCCCGCCGCCGGCCAGAACCGCATCCGCGCCATGATCGAGGAGCGCCCGGACTGGGTGCTGTCGCGCCAGCGCGCCTGGGGCGTGCCGATCGCCGTCTTCGCCGATGCCGACGGCAATGTGCTGAAGGACGAAGCGGTCAACCAGCGCATCATGGACGCCTTCGAGCAGGAGGGCGCCGACGCCTGGTTCGCGGCTGATGCCAAGGAGCGTTTCCTTGGCAATCACGACGCTTCGAAGTGGAAGCAGGTGATGGACATCCTCGACGTCTGGTTCGATTCGGGCTCGACGCACGCCTTCACGCTGGAAGATCGTCCTGACCTGAAATGGCCGGCCGACGTCTATCTCGAAGGCTCCGACCAGCATCGCGGCTGGTTCCATTCGTCGCTGCTGGAAAGCTGCGGCACCAGGGGCAGGGCGCCTTACGACACCGTCGTCACCCATGGTTTCACCATGGACGAGGATGGCCGCAAGATGTCGAAGTCGCTGGGCAACACCGTGGTGCCGCAGGACGTCATCAAGCAGTCGGGCGCCGACATCCTGCGTCTATGGGTGGTGACGACCGACTACTGGGAGGACCAGCGGCTCGGCAAGAACGTGCTGCAGACCAACATCGACGCCTACCGCAAGCTGCGCAACACCATCCGCTGGATGCTGGGTACGCTTGCCCATGACGATGGCGAAGAGGTGCCGCTGGAGAAAATGCCGGAGCTGGAGCGGCTGATGCTGCACCGGCTGGCCGAGCTCGATGAGGTCGTGCGCTCGGGCTACGACGCCTTCGAATTCAAGCGCATCACCCGCATGCTGCTCGATTTCATGGTGGTCGAGCTGTCGGCGTTCTATTTCGACATCCGCAAGGACGCGCTCTACTGCGACGCGCCGTCGAGCCTGAAGCGCAAGGCTTCGGTGCAGGTGGTGCGCCATCTCTTCGACTGCCTGGTGAAATGGCTGGCGCCGATGCTGCCTTTCACCATGGAGGAGGCCTGGCTTGACCGTCATCCCGACGCCGTCTCGGTGCATCTCGACCAGTTCCCGCAAATCCCGGCGGACTGGAAGAACGAGGCGCTGGCGGAAAAGTGGCGCCAGGTGCGGCAGGTGCGGCGCGTCGTTACCGGCGCGCTGGAGATCGCGCGCGCCCAGAAGGTGATCGGATCGTCGCTGGAAGCGGTGCCGGTCGTCACAATCAACGACGCAGCGCTCGAAGCCGCGATTTCAGATGTCGACATGGCCGAGATGGCGATCACCAGCGATCTGGTCATCGCTCATGGCGAGGCATCGGCTGGTGCCTTCGCGATCGACGACGTCAAGGGTGTCGCCGTGGTGGTCGAGAAGGCCGAGGATCGTGGCCTGTTAAAATGTGCACGCTCCTGGCGCTACACCGCCGATGTCGGCCAGGATCCGGAATTCCCGGATGTTTCGGCCAGGGATGCGGCGGTGCTGCATGAATTGAAGGCGCTTGGCCGACTTTAACGGTTAGTCGGCTGGATCGGTGCACAAATGCCACGCCGGGCGGGCGAAAACCGCCCGCGCGTTGCCCTTAACGAGTGGTTGAGGTAAACACGCGAAACTCCGGAAGACAAATTGTCGCCGGATTTCCGTCGCAAGTGCTTGGACGATGGGGACCGGCCACAAGCTGGTGGCAATCGAGAGGCTGTCTAGAGTGGGACTTTTTGGCATGACCGAGAGATATAATGCGCGCTTGGCGCTGCTGGCGCCGCTTGTCGCGTCGGGCCTCGCTTTGTCGGGCTGCATGGGCTCTCCGACCTACGGCACCGACAAGACCGCCGGCGAACAACTGGCCGGCGATATTTCGGGCGCTTTTTCATTCGCGCCGAAGCGCAAGGAACAGATCGACTACAAGCCGCGTCCGACGCTCGTGAAGCCGGCGCCAGGCCAGAAGGAAGCGCTGCCGGCACCGCAGGACAGCATCGAGACGGCGAGCGCCGAATGGCCCGAATCGCCCGAGCAGCGCCGCGCCCGCTTGCGCGCCGACGCCACCGCCCATCAGAACGACCCGGCCTATCAGTCGGAGATCATCGACGACGTGCAGACGGACCCGGCCTCGGTCAAGAGGGCGATGGCGGAGTCAGGGTCGAGCCACCCGCCGGCATGGACACCGGCCGATTCCGACAAGGGCCGTGCCGCCGAGATCCAGCGCCGCCTTGCCGACAGCAAGCAGGGCGATCCGAACACCCGCAAATATCTGAGCGAGCCTCCAGTGCAGTATCGTGTCGCGGCCGGCACGGCGCCGCAAGATCAGCTTGGCGAGGACGAGTACAAGAAGGAACGCCGCCTCAAGAAAGAGGCGGAAGGCAAGAAGGGCAGCGGCTGGTTCGACTGGATGCCGTCTCTGTAAGAACACCACGTTGTGTCGCCGGGCGTTGCGCCCGGTTCAGCCGCGCCGTTCCCGGAAAAATTCCTTGAGCAATAGACCCGCTTCGGTCTCGCCCATGCCCGGATAGATGTCGGGCGCGTGGTGGCAGGTCGGCGAGGCGAAAAAACGTACGCCATTGACCACGGCACCGCCCTTGTCGTCGGCGGCGCCGAAATAAAGCCGGCGCAGCCGGGCGAAGGAAATGGCGCCGGCGCACATGGCGCAAGGTTCCAGCGTCACATAGAGATCATGGCCGGTCAGCCGCTCGGCCGACAGTTTGCGGCAAGCTTCGCGGATTACCAGCATCTCGGCATGCGCGGTCGGGTCGGCAAGTTCGCGTGTGCGGTTGCCGGCGCTGGCGACAACACCAACGCCATTGGCGATGACGGCGCCGACCGGCACTTCGCCTCGCAAGGCGGCAGCCTCGGCCTCCTTCAGCGCCAGCGCCATGAAATCGGGCCGCTTCACGCGATTTCCACTCCGATTATCTCCTCGCCACCTGACGGAGCAAGTTCGTTTCGAATGAACCGCACTTGCTCCAGGCTTTTGATTTTCGTTTGTCTTTTTGGAAAAACCGGTCTCCACTTTTCCCTGACAAACTCCAGTGATCCTGTTATTGAGCGCAGGACCTCGAAAATCGGGACTCGGTTTTCGAAAATGATCATGCGCCACATCAAAAGTGCTACAGCGTTCGTTGCGCGCCCGAAAGGATGCGCCACGCTGTAGCAGCGCAAACGGATAAAGGCCACATGGACGACAACGACAAGAAATTCCGACCCAGGAAGGGTCCGGCCAAGAGTGGGCCGAAACCCGCGGGACCGCGCAGCCGTGATGGCGCCGCGGGCAAGGGCGGCAAGCCGTCCTTTGGCGCCAAGAAACCTTACGCACCGCGTGGCGATCGGCCGATGGCTGCCGATGGCGAGCGGCCGAAGCGCGATTTCAAGGGCGGGGACAAGCCTTTCAACAAAGGCCCGCGTCCCGAAGGCAAGCCTTTTGAAAAGCGCGAGGGGCCGCGCAAGCCTTATGCACCGCGCGGCGATCGCCCGGTGGCCGCCGAAGGCGAGCGCAAGCCCTATGAAAAGCGCGAGGGGCCGCGCAAGCCTTATGCACCGCGCGGCGACCGGCCGATGGCCGCCGAAGGCGAGCGCAAACCGTATGAAAAGCGCGAAGGGCCGCGCAAGCCTTATGCGCCACGTGGCGATCGCCCGGTGGCCGCCGAAGGCGAGCGCAAGCCCTATGAAAAGCGCGAAGGACCGCGCAAGCCCTATGCACCGCGGGGCGACCGACCGGCTGCGGCGGCAGCGGGCGGCGAAAAGCGTTTCGACCGTCCCAAGCGTGATTTCAGTGACCGCGCGCCGCGCGACGCCGGCGATCGCCCGAAGCGTGACTTCGCCGACCGCCCCAAGCGCGATTTCGGCGACCGGCCGAAGCGGGATTTCAACGATCGGCCGCAAGGCGCGGCAGGCGGCAGCTTCCAGCCACGCCCGCGTCCCGCCGAGGGCGCGGAAGAGGCAGGCGAGCGCATCGCCAAGCGGCTGGCACGCGCTGGCCTGGCCTCGCGCCGCGATGCCGAGGAGCTGATCGCTGCCGGCCGCGTCAAGGTCAATGGCCGCGCCCTGACTTCACCGGCCTTCAACGTGATGCCTGATGACATCATCCATCTCGACGGCATGGAAATCCCGCCGATCGAGCGCACCCGGCTGTTCCTGTTCCACAAGCCGGCCGGCGTCGTCACCACCAACCGCGATCCCGAGGGCCGCAAGACCGTCTTCGACGTGCTGCCGGCTGAATTGCCGCGGCTGATGACCATCGGCCGGCTCGACATCAACACCGAAGGCCTGCTGCTGCTCACCAATGATGGCGGCCTGTCGCGCGTGCTCGAACTGCCGGCCACCGGCTGGCTGCGCCGCTATCGCGTGCGCGTCCACGGCAAGGTCGAGGAAAGCGCGCTTGCCGGCCTGCGTGAAGGCATTGCCGTCGACGGCGTGTTCTACGGTGCCATCGAAGCGACGCTCGACCGTGAGCAAGGCACCAATGCCTGGCTGACGATCGGCTTGCGCGAGGGCAAGAACCGCGAAGTCCGGAATATCCTGGGCTCGCTTGGCCTCGACGTGACGCGGCTGATCCGTATCTCCTACGGGCCATTCCAGCTCGATGACCTCGCCGAGGGCCATGTGCTGGAGATCAAGGGCAGGGTGTTGCGCGATCAGCTTGGCGAGCGCCTGGTCGAAGAATCCGGCGCCAATTTCGACGCCGATGTCACCAAGCCATTTTCCAACAAGCCGGTGCGGCGCACCGAAGTTCGCGAGCCGGAGCCGGAGCGGCCGAAATTCACCCGCGACGGTGAGCGCCGCCCGATCGGCGAGGGCGGTTTGATCAAGAACCGCAAACGCCGCGAAGGCAGCCGCGACGAGGCTCTGGGCAAGCTGTCGACAAGCCCTGACAGAAGCGCGGAGAAGAGTTTTGGCGAACGCGGCCCGCGTCCCGAACGCAGCTTTGGCGACAAGCCACGCGGCAGTTTTGGCGACAAACCGCGCGGCGGCTTCGGCGACAAGCCGCGTGGTGCTTTTGGCGGCAAGCCGGGCGGCGGGAAAAAGTCCGAGCGCGAGCAGCGGCCGATCGAGCCGCCCGGCCAGCGCAAGGCCAATGTCTGGATGGCACCGGGCGCGCGGCCGATCGGCAAGGGCAGGGCCGATGCAGACGCAGCCAAGGCCGCTGAAGCAAAGGCGCGAAAGGCATCGTTCAAACCGACCTATGGCAAACCGGCCGGCGCAAAGCCGTTCGGCAAGCCGCGCGGCGACCGTCCGACCAGCACACGCGGTGAGCGGCCGCGCGGCGGCCCCAAGGGCAAGTAATGCGGATCGTCGGCGGTGAGTTTCGCGGGCGTCCGCTGGCCACGCCGCGCAGCGACGCCATCCGGCCGACGACCGATCGCACCCGCGAGGCGGTCTTCAACGTGCTGGCGCATCGCTTTGCCGAGCAGTTGGACGGCGCGCGTGTGCTCGACCTGTTCGCCGGCACCGGTGCGCTCGGGCTGGAAGCCCTGTCGCGCGGTGCCTCCTATGGCGTCTTCATCGAGGAATCGGCCGAAGGCCGTGGCCTGATCCGCGACAATGTCGAGGCCTTCGGCCTGACCGGCCGCACCAAGATCTTCCGCCGCGATGCCACCGGCCTTGGCGAAGCGGGCACGCTGGCGCCGTTCGGCCTCGTCTTTGCCGACCCGCCCTATGGCAAGGGCCTTGGCGAGCGCGCCTTGCAGTCGGCGAAAGCCGGCGGCTGGCTTCGCCCTGGCGCGCTGTGCGTGGTCGAAGAGGCGGCAGTGGCGCCCTTCGACCCGGGCCCCGGCTTTTCCGTGCTGGACGAGCGCAACTATGGCGAGACCGTCATCCGCTTTATCGAGGCGGCCTGATACGCCTTCGCGATTGGCGGTTCCTCTCCCCCGCTTCACGGGGGCGAGGAACCGAGCACCGCCTCTAAAATGACCAACAATTAACTTTGCTTGTCGCCAGTACCTTGCCTATCGTCTGCAGACAGAACCGGAGCCGTTGATGACATCCAGGATTGAATGGCTGCGCGGAACGCTGTTGGCGTCCTCTTTGGCTTTTGTCATGACCAGCCCGGTGCTGGCCGAGAGCCCCGTCTTGCCCAACACGGTTCCGGCCGAGTTCAAGGTCACGGATTTCCTGCTCGACAACGGCATGGAGGTGGTCGTCATTCCCGACCACCGTGCGCCGATCGTCACCCATATGGTCTGGTACAAGATCGGCAGCGCCGACGAGCCGCCCGGCAAATCCGGCATTGCGCATTTCTTCGAACATCTGATGTTCAAGGCGACGACCAACCATGCGGCGGGCGAGTTCGACCGCGCCATCTCCGATATCGGCGGCTCCAACAACGCCTTCACCTCTTACGACTACACCGCCTTCCACGAGACGGTGGCGCCGTCGGCGCTCGAGTTGATGATGAGCTTCGAGGCCGATCGCATGCGCAATCTCATCCTCACCGACGATGTCATCAAGACCGAGCGCGATGTCATCCTCGAGGAGCGCCGCTCGCGCATCGACAACAGCCCCGAGGCCGTGCTGGACGAGGAGGTCGATGCAACGCTGTGGCAGAACCAGCCCTATCGCATTCCGGTCATCGGCTGGATGCAGGAGATGCAGCAGCTGAACCGCGCCGACGCTGTCGCCTTCTACGACAAATACTATCGGCCCAACAACGCGGTGCTGATCGTTGCCGGCGATGTCGAACCGGACACGGTGCGGGCGCTGGCCGAAAAGACCTATGGCAAGGTGGCGCGCGGCCCCGATCTGCCGCCGCGCATACGCCCGGTCGAGCCGGAGCAGAACACCAAGCGCACGGTGACGCTCGCCGATGCCCGCGTCAGCGTGCCGAGCTTTTCCACCCAATGGGTGGTGCCGTCCTATCACACCGGCAAGCCGGGCGAGGCGGAAGCGCTCGACCTCTTGGCGGAGATCCTTGGCGGCGGCAATCGCAGCCGGCTCTACCAGGCGCTCGTCGTCCAGCAAGGTATCGCATCCAGCGCCGGCGCCTTTTTCCAGGGCACCATGCTCGACGACACCAACTTCACCGTCTATGGCGCGCCGCGCGGGGATGCCAAAATCTCCGACGTCGAAGCGGCGGTCGATGCCGAAGTGGTGCGCATCGTCAAGGATGGCGTCACGCCATCGGAGCTGGAGAAGGCCAAGGACCGCTATGTCAGATCGATGACCTTTGCCCGCGACAAGCAGGATTCCATGGCCAACATCTATGGCTCGACGCTGGCCACCGGCGGCAATGTGCAGGACGTCCAGCAGTGGACGGACCGCATCCGCAAGGTCACGACAGACGAGGTCAAGGCCGTCGCCGCGCGCTATCTCGTGCTCGCCCGGTCGACCACCGGTTATTTGCTGCCGCAGCAACAGGCGGGGAATTGATTTGATGAAGAGATCGAGCGTTGGCGCTGCCCCTCACCTGCCTGCCGGCATCCTCTCCCCGTACAGTGACGGGGAGAGGGGCGCCGTCATCGCCGGTTTCGCCAATCACCATGGTTGCAAGACGGACGCCGAGGTTGCGGCCAGCCTCCTTCTCCCCGTCACTATACGGGGAGAAGTGCCCGGCAGGGCGATGAGGGGCGGCGCCGACTTCGACAATTGTTCGTTTGGAACGACCACCCCGAGCCGCGCTATCGCCCCGCTGATCACTTTACTTCTCTCCATCCTCTTCCTCATCCTGCCGGCACTCACCGCGCGGGCCATGGACATCCAGTCCGTCACCTCGCCAAAGGGCATCACCGCCTGGCTGGTCGAGGACTATTCCGTGCCGGTTGTCGCCATCCGCTTCGTCTTCGGCGGCGGCTCGACGCAGGATCCGGTCGGCAAGGAAGGGCTGGCCAATCTGATGACCGGCCTGTTCGACGAAGGCGCCGGCCCGCTCGACAGTGAAGACTTCCAGATCAAGCTCGACGATGCCGGCGCCGAGATGAGCTTCGACGAAAGCCGCGACGGCATCTACGGCTCCATGCGCATGCTGGCCGAGCAGCGCGACCAGGCATTCGACCTGTTGCGGCTGGCGGTCAACGAGCCGCGCTTCGACCAGCTGCCGATTGACCGCATCCGCTCCCAGATCCTGTCCGGCATCATCGCCGGCGAAAACGATCCCGACACGGTGGCGCAGAACAAATGGGCGCGAGCGCTTTATGGCGATCATCCCTATTCCCGCTCCGACCAGGGCACCAAGGAAAGCATCGCCACCATCACGCGCGATGATCTCAATGCCTTGCACAAAGCGGTGTTCGCGCGCGGCGGGCTGCGTGTCGCCGTTGTCGGCGCCATCGACGCGGAGACGCTGAAGAAGAAGCTCGACATGGTGTTTGGCGACCTGCCGCAAAACCAGGCGCTGAGGCCAGTGGCCGATATCGACCCGAAGCTGGCGCAGCATATCGAGGTCGACTACGACCTGCCGCAGACCTCCCTGCAGCTCGCTTTTCCCGGCGTGAAACGCAAGGCGGCGGATTTCTTCCCCGCCGTGCTGATGAACGAGATTCTTGGCGGCGGCACCTTCACCTCGCGCCTGTTCCAGGAGGTGCGCGAGAAGCGCGGGCTGGCCTACAGCGTCAACTCCTCGCTCATCAACCAGGACCACGCCAGCGCGCTGATCGTCAGCACCGGCACCCGCTCCGACCGTGCTTCCGAAACGCTGGGCATCATCCGCGACGTGGTCAAGCGACTGGCCGAAGAAGGCCCGACCGAAGCGGAACTGGCGGCCACCAAGAAATACATGATCGGCGCCTACGCCATCAACAATCTGGACTCGTCCAGCGCCATCGCCTCGACGCTGGTCGAACTGCAGCTCGACGATCTCGGCATCGACTACATGCAGCGCCGCGCCGGCTACATCAACGCGGTGACGCTCAATCAGGTCAAGGCGGCGGCGAAGAAGCTGCTGACCGCCGAGCCGACCATCATGGTCATCGGCCCGAAACTGGCCGGAGCCGGCAAGGGATGAGCCCCGGCACGCATTTCTCTTTTCCGAACGCCGGCGCTGCCCCTCATCGCCCTGCCGGGCACTTCTCCCCGTATAGTGACGGGGAGAAGGGGGCTGGCCGCAATCTCGGCGCCCATCTTGCAACGTTTGTGATTGGCGAAATCGGCGATGGCAGCACCCTTCTCCCCGTCACTATACGGGGAGAGGATGCCGGCAGGCAGGTGAGGGGCGGCGCCAACTTCAACAATTGGCGGTCTCCGTCGCCGGCCAGAAACGAGGCAGGAGTCACGCAAAATGGCGCCTAGCTTCGGCATAGCCTTCGGCGGCGGTGGCGCGCGCGGGCTGGCGCACATCCATGTCATCGAGGCGCTGGACGAACTGGGCATAAAACCGGTGGCGATTGCCGGCTCGTCGATTGGCGCCATCATGGGTGCCGGCATGGCATCGGGTATGGCCGGCAAGGACATTCACGACTATGCCCGCTCGATCCTTAGCCGCCGCGCCGAAGTCGCGAGCCGCATGTGGCGGGCGCGGCCGGGCACCATCGCCGAAGCCATGCAGGGCGGCATCCGCGTCAGCCAGTTCAATGTCGAGCGCATCCTGAAGGCCTTTCTGCCCGACGCTATCCCCGAAACCTTCGCCGAGCTGAAGATCCCGCTCAAGGTGACGGCGACCGATTATTTCGGCCACAAGCTGGCCGTCTTCGAGGACGGCGACCTGCATTCCGCACTGGCGGCCTCAGCGGCCATCCCCGCCGTGTTCCGCCCGGTGATGCGCGACGGCAGGCTGCTGATCGACGGCGGCATCTACAACCCCGTGCCGTTCGACCTGATCGAGAACGATGCCGACATCATCATCGGCGTCGATGTCGTCGGCGCGCCGGAGGAGGCCGACCGCAAGCAGCCGACCTCCGTCGACCTGATGTTCGGCGCCACGCAATTGATGATGCAGTCGATCATCGCCAACAAGCTGAAACAATGCCGCCCCGACATCCTGGTCCGCCCGGCAGTGTCGAGATACCGCGTCCTGGATTTCCTGAAGATCGACGCCTTGATGAACGAGACGGTGGATATCAAGGACGAGCTGAAGCGGCAGGTGGAGAAGGTGGTTGAGGCGAGGAATAGTGCCGCCATCAAGAGGAGGCGGGGGAAACAGGTCGGGTGAGGTGCATCGTCCTCCCACCTGGAAGGAGAGAGCCCAACCGACCTACGATTTCGCCGTCACCGGTGCATACTCTAGCGCCACCACGCCGTTGCTAAATGGTTTGCGGAAATCAGTTCGAGCGACACCGCCGCGCCGCCTGGGAACAGCGGTTTGCCCTGGCCGACGGTGCCGGGATAGCTGAGCAGCCTGACGCGGTCGACCAGGCCGTGGCGCAGCAATTCCTGCGCGACGCTGAGGCTGCCATGCACATAGATGTTGCCGCCGCTGCCCTGTTTCAGCGTCCTGACCGCATCCGGCAGCGGTCCCCTCAGCAATTCGGCCGGCTTCCAGTCGAGCGCCTTCAAGCTGTTCGAGGCGACATATTTCGGCAGCGCGTTGAACCGGTCGGCAAAATCTCCGGTTTCCGTTGGCCAGGAGCCGGCAAAGATCTCATAGGTCGTGCGCCCCAAAAGCATGGCGCCGCTGTCGGCAAGCTCGTCTTCCTTGAACCTGTTCATTTCGTCGTTCCAGGTCACGCTGGGCAGCTTCTCGACCTCGGCAATGCCATCGACGCTGATGAATTCGGTGACGATAAGTTTTCGCATGGCGCTCTCCCTTCTTCTGTCAAAGGACGAACCGCGTGGGCGCTTTGCGACAGGCAGAGTGAAAAATATCGCGGCGCTTTGTTGCTTTTAGTTCATGTCAGGTGCCTTAAGTCCAAGTCTTGTCATATTGACTTCTTAAAAGGTGGAAGTCATGATTTTGTTGGAGGGGATGCATGGTGAGGGTACCGGACGAGGAGTCGGTTCAGATCAAGGTTTCGCCTGAGCTCAAGAAGGCGATCCGCCGCACTGCTCTTGAGCGAGACGAGACGGTTCGCACCTTCATTCTGAAGGCGTTGCGGCAGCGCGGGATAGCTGTGCCGGATGGAGACCTGGTCGATCGTCGCAAGGCGACCGGTCGATGACTCCCGCTCCGCATGCTATGGCAGCATCTGTCGTCGATCTCTTCTGTGGTGCCGGGGGCCTATCTTACGGCTTCAAGCGAGAAGAGTTCAAAATCGCGGCTGGGGTCGACATTGATGAAGCCTGCCGATTTCCATATGAGACGAACAACGGATCGCCGTTCATCCGCAAAGACGTCGCGAAGCTCACGGCAGGCGATCTGAACGCATTGTTCGAGCCCAACACGAGGCGCATTCTTGTTGGATGTGCCCCCTGCCAGCCTTTTTCTACATACAACCAGAAGAATGAAAATCCTGACTGGAAACTGCTGCAAGCGTTTGGCGCGCTGATCGACGATGCGAGGCCGGATGTGGTGTCTATGGAGAATGTACCGCGTCTTCTCAGCTTCCGGGGAGGCAAGATCTTCGACACGTTCGTGGCGATGCTGAGAGCGGCAGATTACCATATCGTCTGGGATGTGCTCTACGGGCCCGATTTCGGCCTGGCTCAGACCCGATCCCGGTTGGTCCTTTTGGCATCCCGACTAGGACCGATCGAAATGCCGGCGTCAACGCACGGCCCTAAGACGCACCGAACCGTCAAGGACGAGATCGGCACGCTACCGCCGCTAGAGCACGGCCAGGTAGATGACGTGGATCCTCTCCATCGTGCGAGCCGCCTTTCGGAAACGAATGCCAAGCGTATCGCATCGGCAAAACCGGGTGGAACATGGCGTGATTGGAGCCCCGAACTCGTAGCCTCCTGTCATAAGGTGGAGACCGGGAAAGGATACTCCTCCGTCTATGGTCGCATGACGTGGACGGCCCCGTCGCCGACAATCACGACGCAGTTCTATGGGTTCGGCAACGGTCGTTTCGGTCATCCAGAGCAGGATCGGGCACTAAGCCTCAGAGAAGGCGCGCTTTTGCAGGGGTTCCCCCGCAATTATCAGTTCGCCGCGCCTGGGGAGCGGATACAATTCAAGAAGATAGGTCGGATGATCGGTAACGCCGTTCCAGTAACGCTCGCCGGAGCTATCGCGCGTGCAGTCAAAAATTACATGGAAGGTCTTGCATGACGGCACCACGCAAGCTTGTAATGACGATCAGCTTGAATGCTTTGGAACATCTTGGAATAAATCTCTACAGCAACATTCCTGCAGTCCTGTCGGAGATCGTGGCCAACGCGTGGGACGCTGATGCAAAAAAGGTGTCAGTGACAATCGACAAGACGGCAGAGACGATCATCATCGAAGATGATGGTACAGGCATGGGCCGAGACGCCGTAATCGATCGATTTCTGACAGTTGGCTACAAGCGACGCGACGAGCTTGGGGAGGCCACTCCATCCGGGCGGAAGCCTATGGGACGCAAAGGCATTGGCAAACTGTCAATATTTTCCATCGCGCGGGTCGCCGAAGTTTACACAACAGTGAGCGGTGAGCGAACGGCTTTCCGTATGGATCGGGAGGTAATCCGCAAGGCGATCTCCGGAAAGGGGCAAGTTGCATACGAACCCGAGGAGTTGCCGAATTGGCCAAGTGACCTAAAAAAGGGCACACGGATAGTCTTATCGAAAATACCGAGGTCACTCTCAGGGATGACAGTTGAAGGGCTCAAGCGGCGTGTTGCCCGACGCTTTTCAATCATCGGTCCGAAATACGACTTTGTAGTTTCGGTGAATGGCACTGCTATCGGCCCCGAAGATCGAGCCTATCACAATGCACTGCAATATATCTGGACCTATGGGGACCAGGAAGAACTGGTGAAGCTCTGCAAGCACCTCGACCGCCCTGGCGAGGCTCGGCTGTTGAAGATCGCGAATGAGCTAACGAAACATCACATCTCCCTGTCTGGTTGGATCGGAACTGTGTTTAAACCTGATCAGCTCAAAGATGAGGATGGCGACAATTTAAACCGCCTCGCTGTCTTCATGCGCGGCAAGATGGCCCAAGAGGACATGCTCGACGATTTTGGACAGAAAGAAATCTACGCTGATTACATCATCGGTGAATTGCATTGTGAGCAGCTCGACGTCGACGATCAGGGTGACATCGCGACGAGCAGCCGGCAGTCCCTCAAGGAAGATGATCCAAGGTTCGAGGCGCTTCGCAAGGTCGTTCTCTCTGAGCTTCGCTATATCGCAGGAAAATGGAGCGATTGGAGACGGACAGACGGTGCCAAAGTTGCGGCTACCGTGCCGGCCGTGTCTGCCTGGCTTGGCAATCTTAAAAGGCGATACGAAAAAAAAGGCCGAACGATGGATTGGGCGGCTTAATACTATCCGCTCGAATGATGACGGCGATAAGCGAGAACTACTCAAAGCATCAATCCTTGCCTTCGAAAGTTATCGTCGCAAGGAAGAGTTGGATCGGCTTGAGGAGATGAAGGACGAGAGTATCGAGCATGTTCTCGATATATTTCGCAGCATCGACGATCTGGAACTCAGTTACTATGGCCAAATCGTCAAACTCAGGATAGGTGTTATCAAGACCCTTCAGGAAAAACTGAAGGCTAATGACAAGGAGCTCGTGCTGCGTGACTATATTTATGATCACCTTTGGCTTTTGGACCCAGCCTGGGAGCGGACCAAGGGATCAGAGCACGCGGAAACATTGGTCAACAAATTCCTTGAAGACAACACGTCGAAGCTAAAAGGTAAGGCTAAGACTGCTCGTATTGATATCGGCTATCGAACAACCGGCGGCAAGCACGTAATCGTTGAGTTGAAGCGGGCATCGGTAGCAGTGCCTGTAGATGAGCTAGTCGCACAAATACGTGTCTATCGAGACGGAACGCGCAAGATACTAGAGAAAACCACCTACAAAAATTGGCCGATCGAGATTATCTGCCTGCTCGGCAAAGCGCCCCCAGAATGGGCCGACGCCAGCGGTACTGGCCCTTCCGGCGTCATCGCTACATTGAAGACAGTGGACGCCCGTATCGTATTTTACGACGAGCTTTTAACTAACGCACAGTCCGCATACGCGGACTATCTAGAAGAGCACATGAAGGTCGACAAGCTCTGGGGTATTTTTGAGGCAATCGACGACTTCACGCCACCCGTCAACCCTCTGAAATGAGTTCCGTTGATCCGATCCGGAGCCGGATTATGGGGGCAGTTCGGCAAAGGGATACCGGCCCTGAGACGGTCGTCAGGCAAGTGCTTCATGGGCTGGGTCTAAGATTCAGACTCCATAGGAAGGATCTCGCAGGGACGCCCGACATCGTTCTGCCAAAGCACAAGACTGCAATCTTCGTGCATGGATGTTTTTGGCATCGCCATACTGGTTGTTCGAAAGCAACGACACCTAAGACCCGCGTCCAGTTCTGGCAGGAGAAGTTCGACCGCAACGTGGACCGTGACCTAAGAAATGAAAGCGCCTTGCGCAATCAAGGCTGGAGTGTCTTCGTGATTTGGGAATGCGAGACTAGGGACCTGGTTAACTTGCGAGAGCGTCTCTGGAGAGGGCTCATACTGCCCAGCTGCATGGAGACCAAGAATACAAAACAACTGGTCATTTAGACGCGCGTAGATTTTCTAGCAATATCTGGGCGAACCTATGGAATTTTAGTACGTGGTCTGCATACAGTTCAGCAAATTCGCCGTTCGGAATTAGTCCTAGATCAGCCTCTTTAGCCGCGTCATAAATAGCAGTGGGCTTTATGTCTTTGCTTGCGGCAAAAAGGATTGAGGGCAGAGCTTCGGCATGCGACGATTGGCCGATCGTTCCGCCGTTGCACGAACTGATCGGTATCGCACCCGCCACTGACAACGCAATGACCGCTCCGCCCATTCCAGCATCGAATGGAGATAGCTCAAAGGCGTTGGAAAGAAAGTCGTCGATTATCTCCTCGGCCTCATCAGTCGTCCAGCCGGCTTTGTCCAGATCATCTAAAAAATCCGCTTCGTGACTAAGCAGAAGCTCACCATCCTCAAAACCGTATCCACGTACGTCTATATAAGCGTGGTTTACCTCAAGGCCGTCTTCAGACGAAGCTCGTTCCTCGTCCAATTGAGCGAGTAACGAGATATCCAACGTACGTCGGATTTCAACATCGACAGCCTCAGGTTTAGTAGTTTGCGGCATGCTAATACCTCAATCACCATCCACTCAGGTTCTCAAGTCGACGGTCACATACTTACATTCCTAGACAAGGCCGCCTTCGCCAATCCTACATAAGGCATGGAACGAAGCCGATTGTGGTTATCAGAGCGCGCCGGCTATGTAAGGCCGCCGCCCGCCCTCAGTCCTTCGCCCGCTCCACATAGGCCCCATCGGCCGTCATCACCACCACGCGGGTGCCCGGCGCGATGTGCGGCGGCACAAGCGTGCGCACGCCGTTGGAGAGCACGGCCGGCTTGTAGGAGGACGAGGCCGTCTGGCCCTTGGTCGTCGGCTCGGTTTCCACCACTTCGAAGGTGGCGCGCTGCGGCAGCACCAGGGAAATGGCGATGCCGTTGAACTGCGACACCTGCACGGCCATGCCTTCCAAGAGGTAAGGCGCCATGTCGCCGACCACGGCTTCCGATACTGCCACCTGGTCGTAGCTTTCCGGGTTCATGAAATGAAAGCCTTCGCCGTCGCGGTAGAGGAAGGTGTGTTCGCGCTCTTCCACATAGGCGCGCTCGACCTGCTCGGTGGTGCGGTAGCGTTCCGAAACCTTCACCCCGTCGCCGATGCGGCGCATGTCGAGCTGCGTTACCGGCGTGCCCTTGCCGGGGTGGATGTTTTCGGCAAAGAGGATCACATAAAGCTTGCCGTCCTTGTCGACGACGTTGCCTTTGCGGAGCGAACTGGCGATGACTTTCACCACGGTTTTAAATCCTGCAAGAAGAGTTGACTGGCGTTTGCCGGCTTGTGCGGCGCTGGATGGGGGCCTAGCGCATCTTGGCCGCCGCCGCCAGCCCCCTTCCACCATGTTCCGAGCCGCATGACCGAAGCTTCGCCCTGGTGGACGCCTGACGTTCACGCCGACCGCCGCCCGCGGCTGATGCTGCGCAACGGCATCGCCGCCAGCCTGCGCGACTGGTTCGCTGCCCATGATTTCGTCGAGGTTGAGACAGCCGCCCTGCAGGTTTCGCCCGGCAATGAGGCGCATCTGGCGGCTTTCGCCACCGAAGCGGTCGGGCCGGACGGCGCAAGGGCGCCGCTCTATCTCCACACCTCTCCGGAATTCGCCTGCAAGAAGCTGCTCGCCGCCGGTGAAGTCAGGATTTTCAGCTTCGGCCCGGTCTACCGCAACCGCGAGCGCGGCCCCTTGCACCATCCCGAATTCACCATGCTCGAATGGTATCGCGTGGGCGAAGCCTATGAGAGCCTGATGCTGGATTGCGCGGCCTTTCTGGCGCTGGCCGCGACAAGGGCAGGGGCTAATCTTTTCTCTTTCCGGGGCCGCGACTGCGATCCGTTTGCCGAGCCGGAACGGCTGAGCGTCGCGGACGCCTTCACCCACTATTCCGGCATCGACCTGCTGGCCACGGTCGCCGCCGACGGCAGCACCGATCGCGACGCGCTGTATGCGGCCTTGACCCGGGCCGGCCTGCGCACGGCGCCCGACGACAGTTGGGCCGATTTGTTCAGCCGGGTGATGGTGGAAAAGGTCGAGCCATTCCTCGGGCAGGGGCGAGCGACCATCCTGTGCGAATATCCGGTGGCCGAGGCGGCACTGGCGCGGCCGAGCCCGCGCGACCCGCGCGTCGCCGAGCGCTTCGAGCTCTATTGCTGCGGCGTCGAACTCGCCAACGGCTTTGGCGAACTGACCGACGCCGCCGAGCAGCGCCGGCGCTTCGTCATCGAGATGGACGAGAAACAGCGCATCTATGGCGAGCGCTATCCGCTCGACGAGGATTTCCTCGCGGCGCTGGCCATCATGCCGCCTGCCAGCGGCATCGCGCTCGGCTTCGACCGGCTGGCGATGCTGGCCACCGGCGCGCAAAAAATCGAGGACGTGATCTGGACGCCTGTCGCCTGAGGCGCGGAACGATCTGGCCTATTCGATTCCAGGGATCAAGACTGGACCGTGACCCCGAACCAAGAGACCACATGATCGGTACCGGATTTCAAGGTCAATCGGGAAGATCTACAGTGGCTGCTTCTGAAACGGTCGAAATCGCCATTGTCGGCGCCGGAGTTGTCGGGCTGGCGACGGCACTTCGCCTTGTCGCGGACGGCCGCGAAGTCCTGCTCATCGATCCGAACGAGCCGGGCTCCGGCGCGTCATCAGGCAATGCCGGAACGATCGCCGAATACGCCTGCATGCCGGTCGGCACTCCTGCGGTGCTGCGGGCGTTGCCAAAGCTGCTGCTTGATCCCGACAGCCCGTTTTCGCTGCGCTGGCCGGCGCTGCTGCAGCTGGCGCCATGGCTCGTTCGGTTCATGCGGCAATCGCTGCCGGCGGCCACCCGGGCCAATGCGCTGGCGCTCGCCGGACTGCTGGCCGACGCCCTCCCGGCCTGGGAAGACATGGCCGGGGAGGCCGGCCTGGAGGACCAGCTGCGCCGCAATGGCTGTCTTTACCTCTATCGCCGCGAGAGCGATTTTGCCGCTGGCGCCAGCGGCCGGGCAATGCGCGCTGGGTTTGGCATCCGCCAAGAGGTGCTGACTCCCGAAGAGGTGGCGGCGCTTGAGCCGGGCCTGCCGGCGACAGCAGCGCATGGCGTGTATTTTCCCGACTCGATCAATGTCACCGATCCGGCAATGGTGATGCGGCGGTTGCTGGGCGCGGTGAGTGCCCGTGGTGCATCGGTGAAGCAGGCTGAGATCACCGGACTGCAGGTCGAGGCTGACGGTGTCCAGCTCAGCGGACCCGGCGTTCGCATCAAGGCTGGCACGGTGGTGATCGCCGCCGGTGCACGGTCGCGCGCACTGGCCGCGCAGGCCGGTGACAGGATTCCGCTAGAGACCGAGCGCGGCTACCATCTGGAATTCCAGACCGACGCGCCGCTGCTCAACCGACCTGTCTGTCCCGTCGATCTTGGATTCTACCTGACGCCGATGGCTGGCCGCTTGCGGGTCGCCGGCACCGTCGAACTCGGCGGCCTGGTCGCGCCGCCAAATCCGCGCCGGCTGGCGCTGCTTGACCGTGGCGCCAGGCAAATTTTTCCCAGGCTCGGCTCGCCTGCCTCGCAATGGCTCGGCTTCCGGCCGTCCCTGCCGGATTCCAGGCCGGTCATCGGCGCTTCGCGCGGCAGCTCCCGCGTAATTCATGCTTTCGGGCACGGCCATCTCGGCCTGACGCTGGCTCCGATCACCGCGCGGCTGGTCGCCGACTTGATCGGCGGACGCGGCGATCCGGCTCGGCTCGCACCTTTCGCGGCGGGCCGTTTCGGCCGTTGATAGACCGATGCCCTCGATCTGAGCTAGTGCGCGAAAACCTGCTCCAGCGAGCGAAAACCCTTGAATTCCAGGGCGTTGCCCGAGGGATCGCGGATGAACAGCGTCGCCTGTTCGCCGGGCTCGCCCTTGAAACGCACCATCGGCCGTTCCAGCCAGTCGATGTCGTCGCGCGCCTCCAGCCGCGTCGCCAGGCGCTGCCAGTCGTCCATCAAGAGCACGGCGCCGAAATGCGGGATCGGCACGACAATGCCGTCGACCTTGCCGTCACTGGGGGCCTGTGCGGCCTGCGGACGCAGATGCGCCGACATCTGGTGGCCGTAAAGGTCGAAATCGACCCAGGTCGCCGATGAACGGCCGATCGCACAGCCCAGCACCTCGCCATAGAAAACGCGGGTTTCATCGAGATCACGGACCGGGAAGGCGAGATGGAAAGGCGTCATCGAAATGCTCCGTGCAAGCTGCGAACCGATTTTGCGTCACAGGGTTCGCGGTTTTGAACCGCCCACCCTGCATTTTGATTGAAGCCTATGCCATTGCACAAGCCGGACCGGAACAATAGATGGGTGGGCAACGGCCGCACACCGGCCGCACCAGCAGGATTTCAGGCATGACCGATATATCAGACGCAGCAAAATTGACCGACCGCGTCGCGGCCTTGGTCGAGGCTGCCAAGAAGGCCGGCGCCGATGCCGCCGACGCCGTGGCCGTGCGCGGCCGCTCGACCGGCGTGTCGGTGCGTCTCGGCAAAGTCGAGGCTACCGAAGCCTCCGAGAGCGAGGATGTCGCGCTGCGTGTTTTCGTCGGCGGCCGCGTGGCGAGTGTCTCGGCGACAGCGGCGTCCGACCCGAAAACGCTGGCCGAACGCGCTGTTTCCATGGCGAGAGTCTCGCCTGAGGATCCCTATCAGGGGTTGGCCGACCCGGCATTGCTGGCCAAACAGACACGCGATCTCGATCTGTTCGACGCCACCGAGGTGTCCGCCGACCAGTTGAAGGAAGCCGCATTGGCGGCGGAGGCGGCAGCGCTTGGCGTCAAGGGCGTGACCAATTCGGCCGGCGCCAGCGCCGGTGCCGGCCTCGGCGGCCTGGTGCTGGCCACCTCGCACGGCTTCCTCGGCCACTATGTCGGCTCGCGGTTCTCGCGCTCGGCCAGCGTCATCGCCGGCGAGGGCACCGGCATGGAGCGCGACTATGAATTCTCATCGCGCCAGCACTTTGCCGATCTCGATGCGCCCGAGGACATCGGCCGCAAGGCCGGCGAACGCGCGGTGCGCCGCATCGGCGCGCGCAAGGCGGCGACCGGGCCGGTCGACGTGGTCTTCGACCCGCGTGTCGCGCGCGGCATCGCCGGCCATCTGGCCGGCGCCATCAACGGTGCCTCGGTGGCGCGCAAGACTTCGTTCTTGCGCGACATGATGGGCAAGCAGATGGCCGCTTCCGCCATCACCGTCACCGACGAGCCGCTCCGGCTGCGTGGCCAGGCCTCGCGTCCGTTCGACGGCGAAGGCGTCGAGGGCGAAAAGCTGCTGATGGTCGAGAAGGGCGTGCTCAACCACTGGTTCCTGTCGACCTCGGCTGCAAGGGAACTGGGCCTCGTCACCAACGGCCGCGGCGCGCGCGGCGGCTCTTCCGTGACGCCATCCTCCACCAATCTCGCCATCGAGCCGGGCGAGCGGTCGCCGGAAGAGCTGATCAAATCGCTCAAGAGCGGCTTCTACGTCACCGAAGTGTTCGGCCAGGGCGTCGACATGATCACCGGCGAATACAGCCGTGGCGCCTCGGGCTTCTGGATCGAGAACGGTGAACTGGCCTATCCGGTCGCCGAGGTCACCATCGCCTCGAACCTGAAGACGATGTTCCTCAACATGGTGCCGGCCGATGACCTCGACCGCAATTTCGGCACCGCCGCCCCGACGCTCCTGATCGAAGGCATGACCCTTGCCGGAGCATGACCTGACCATAGCCGGGGCCATCTCCGGCGCCTCTGGGGACTTGCCGCTGCTGCGCGATGCTGCCCGCGAGGCGGGGCTCATCGCCATGCGCTACTTCGGCAACAGCCCGCAAGTCTGGATGAAGGGCGGCACATCGCCGGTCAGCGAGGCCGACCATGCCGCCGACGCCTATCTGCGCGAAACGCTGCTGGCGGCGCGGCCGGACTATGGCTGGCTGTCGGAAGAGACGGTCGACGATCCGGTCCGGCTTTCGGCACGCCGCACCTTCGTCGTCGACCCGATCGACGGCACGCGCGGTTTTCTGGAAGGCCAGCGCACCTGGTGCGTCAGCGTCGCCGTCGTCGAGCGTGGCCGTACGCTGGCCGGCGTGCTGGAATGCCCGGCGATGGAGGAGACCTATTGGGCGCTGCCCGGCCAGGGCGCCTTCCGCAACGGCAAGCGCATTGCGGTTCGCAAGCTGGCGGAAACAGCCGAGATTTCCGGGCTGAAGCAGTTGACCGACCTGATGCCGGCCGAATGGCAGGCGCGGCTGAAGCGAGCGCCCTACAGCCCTTCGCTGGCTTATCGGCTGGCGATGATCGCCAATGGCGCGCTGGATGCCACTTTCGTCAAGCCGAATGCGCATGACTGGGATATCGCGGCGGCCGACCTCATCCTGCGCGAGGCCGGCGGCCAGCTGCTCGACCAGCACGGCCGCGCTCCGCTCTATGCCGGCGAGGTGACCCGTCACGGCGCCCTTGCTGCCGGCAGCGGTGAATTGCTGGCCGTGCTCGCCGGCGTCATCGCCGGCCTGGACGCGTGAAGGCGTTTTCCCCGGCGAGATGAATTCATCTCGCCCTAAAGGTTCCAAAGTTGGCGGCTTTGGTCTAGACCTGTGACAAACTCACGATATGTGAAGGACCGACATGGCCGCGGAAGACGGAAAGAAACAGCTTTTGCATCTGGTGTTCGGTGGCGAACTCAAGAAGCTTGGCGGCACCGAATTCCGCGATCTCGAGGGCCTCGATATCGTCGGCATCTATCCCGACTATCAATCCGCGCACACGGCGTGGAAAGCCAAGGCGCAAGCCAGCGTGGACAACGCCCACATGCGTTACTTCGTCGTTCATCTGCACCGGCTGCTGGACCCCGACAACAAGGCTGCCGGTTGACTTCGATGGAGCATGACCTGGCGAAAGGGCCAGCAAGCGATGCCGCGCCCACGGGCAGGGGACGCAGCCGCACGACCAAGGCCTTCTGGCGCAAGATTCGCCAACCGCTGGCGCAGTCGCGATTCGTCAAGAACGCCATCGCCAGCCTGTTCGCCCAGTTCGTGCGCTTCGTGCGCCTCACCAATCGCGTCGTCGAGGGATCGGCACGGTTTTCGGGCGGTGCCTATACCGAATTCGAGCCTGGCATCATCGCCTTGTGGCACGGCCAGCATCTGCTGACGCCGGCCTATTACCCCAAGCGCAAGCCGCTGGTCGCCATGGTTTCGCGCAGCGCCGATGCTGAACTCAACGCGCTGATGCTGGAGAAATTCGGCATCGAGGCGGTGCGCGGCTCCGGCGGGCGTGAAAATGCCAGGCATCTCGACAAGGGCGGGGCAAAAGCGCTTATCGCCCTGAAAAAGTCGCTCGCCGTCGGCAAGAACGTTGCCATGATCGCA
This sequence comes from Mesorhizobium sp. M0088, assembly GCF_040322895.1. Taxonomy (NCBI): domain Bacteria; kingdom Pseudomonadati; phylum Pseudomonadota; class Alphaproteobacteria; order Hyphomicrobiales; family Phyllobacteriaceae; genus Mesorhizobium; species Mesorhizobium sp. M0088. Next base: position 65,015 of record NZ_JAMYUI010000021.1, on the reverse strand, counting down.
GATATTCCGCACGGCACGCCGCGAGACGCAGGGCTTGGCATCGTTCTCCTGGCTCGCCTCTCGGGCCGGCCGCTTGTGCCTGTCGCCATCACCACCAGCCGTCGCAAGGTGCTGGAGAAGAGCTGGGACAAGACCACCATCAACCTGCCGTTCGGCCGTTCGTCGATCGTCATCGGCCAGCCGATCTTCGTGGCGGCCGGCGCCGATGACGCCGAAATGGAGCGCAAGCGCCAGGAAGTGACGACCGCGCTCAATGCCGCGACCGCCGAGGCCTACCGTCTCGTGGATGCTCCGCGATGAGCGGCCGCTGGGCGCGAGCCATGCTGTCGGCATACCGTTTCGCGGGTGCGGCCGCCTATCCGCTGGTCGGGCCCTATGTTGCCTGGCGCACCTCGCGCGGCAAGGAAGACCGCTACCGCCGCCGCGAGCGCTATGGCGTCGCCGGACGCGCGCGCCCCGACGGGCCGGTGATCTGGATCCACGCCGCGAGCGTCGGCGAGACCATCGCCGTCGTGCCGCTGGTCGAAAGCATTCTCGACTACGGCGTCAACATCGTGCTGACGACCGGCACGGTCACCTCGGCGCAGGTCGCCGATGAGCGTCTCGGTGACCGGATCATCCACCAATACGTACCGCTCGATCTCAAGCCGGCGGTCAGCCGGTTCCTCGATCACTGGCAGCCGGATCTGGCGATCATCGCCGAATCCGAAATCTGGCCGATGACCATCCTCGAGCTTGGCGCGCGCCGTGTGCCGCAGGTGCTGGTCAATGGCCGGCTGTCCGACCGCTCGTTCAAATCGTGGAAGAAACGCGCCAACATCGCCGAGGCGTTGTTCGAGAACCTGGCTCACGTCGTGGCGCAGTCGGATGTCGATGGCGAGCGGTTTCTAGCGCTCGGCGCCCGGCCGGTCACCGTGTCGGGCAATCTCAAGGTCGATACCTCGCCGCCGCCCGTCGACGAACGGGCGCTGGCGACGCTGCGGCGGCAGATAGGCACGCGCCCGACCTGGGCGGCGATCTCGACCCATGACGGCGAGGAAGTGGTCGCGGCTGAAGTCCACGCGACGCTGCACAAACGCCATCATGGTCTCCTGACGATCGTCGTTCCGCGTCATCCCGATCGCGGCGAGGCGCTTGCGGCGCAGATTTCCGGCATGGGCCTGAAGGTCGCGCGGCGCAGCAAGGGCGACAGGATAGCTGCCGACACGGATATATTGCTCGGCGACACGATCGGCGAGATGGGGCTCTATCTCCGGCTGACCGAAATCGCCTTCGTCGGCCGCTCGCTGACCTCCGAGGGTGGCCAGAACCCGCTGGAGCCGGCCATGCTCGACACGGCGGTTCTCGCCGGGCGCAATGTTCAGAATTTTCGCGAGGCCTACCAGCGTCTCCTCGACAGCGGCGGCGCCAAGCTGGTGCGCGATCGCGACATGCTGGCCGGCGCCGTCAATTTCCTCCTGACCAACGAAGTTGCGCGTCACGAGATGATGGCGGCGGGCGTGGCGACCGTCGACGAGATGCGCGGTGCGCTGGCGCGCACCCTGAAATCGCTTGAGCCCTACATCCAGCCGCTGGTCGTCAAGTCGCGCCTGAAGGGCGCGAACGGGCGCTAGCGTGGCCTCCGAAGCACCACCATTCTGGTGGGAAGAGCCGGACTGGCGGGTCCTGGCACTGTCGCCGCTGTCGGCCATCTATGCCGCCGCCGCCGGCCGCGGCATGCGGCGGGCCAGGCGCGAGAAGATCGAAGCTCCCGTTCTGTGCATCGGCAATTTCACGGTTGGCGGCACCGGCAAGACACCGGTGGCCATCGCGCTCGCCGAGCAGGCGAAGCGAATGCATCTGAAACCAGGCTTCCTGTCGCGCGGCCATGGCGGCTCGTTCGCCGAGCCTCACGTGGTCGATATCGACCATGACAGTGCCAGGCATGTCGGTGACGAACCGCTGCTGCTCGCCGAACACGCGCCGGTGGCGGTGACGCCGAACCGCGCCGCCGGCGCCCGGCTGCTGCTGGAACGGCATGGCTGCGATTTCCTGATCATGGATGATGGGTTTCAGAGCGCCCGCATCCACATCGATTATGCGCTGGTCGTCGTCGACGCGCGCTATGGGATCGGCAATGGCCGCGTCATTCCGGGCGGGCCGCTCAGGGCCAAAATCGTCGACCAGTTGGTCTTCACCAGCGGGCTGTTGAAAATGGGCGAGGGCACTGCCGCCGACAGCGTGGTCCGCCAGGCGGCACGCGCCGGCCGGCCGATCTTCGAGGCCCATACAGAGCCAAGCGGCAAGGCAGGGCTTGCCGGCAAGCGGTTCCTCGCCTTCGCCGGTATCGGCCATCCCGAGAAATTCTTCGACACGGTGCGCGAAGCCGGCGGCGAACTGGCGTTGACGCGGCCGTTTCCGGACCATCATTTCTATGCCGAGGACGAACTTGCCGAGTTGGTGGCGACCGCACGCGCCGAAGGGCTGGTGCTCATCACCACCGCCAAGGACGCCGCCCGACTGCGCCACGGCGCCTCACAGGACTTTCTCGACCGGCTCGAGGTGCTGGAGATCGACACTGTCTTCGAACTCGATCACGTTCCCGAGCGCATCATCGACGAGACGCTCGATGCCTGGCGCCAGCGCAAGCTGAAGGGCTAAAGCAATTCCAGGAAAAGTGTGAAACGGTTTTCCGTTCCGGAATTGCGTCAAAGCAAAGAGATAGAGCGGTTCGCCGTTCCGTGAAACGGCGAACTGCTCTAACCGCGTTTACGCAGCTCCGGATGCATCTCGATTTCGCGGCGCAGCGAGGCGGTGGCGCTGATGTAGGGCTCCTGCCTGGCGACGCTCCAGTATTTCAACTCGTCGAGCGGAATGCTTTCGCCTGTCACCGCGCAACGCACGAACGCGCCGGGACTGGTAACCTGGAAGTCGCCATCCAGATAGCGGATGCGGGCTTCCTTGCCGCCGGGGCCTTCGAAACGGTTCATCATGCAGGGACGCCAGGGTTCATGAGGATTTCATCGCCATAAATTCCCGGCGAGGTCAAGCATGCGACAAGCCTGAGACAATGCTGAACGCTTATTGTGAGGCGGAAAAATGGTGTTGGTGGGCCGCAATGGACATTTCCTCCACTCGTCTTCCCGCCTTGCTCAGGGAAGTGATGACGCCGCAGGCCGTGCCCTCGGGGCAGGCTGATCCAGTCATGACGGCACTGGTCAAGGCGCTGGTCCAACCGCCGGCGCCGTCTCTGCTCGCACAACAGACAGCGCCAGCGCTGTTGACTTTGCCGGCCGCGCCAATGGCCGTCAAATCGCAGCAGATCGCATCGGCTGGCATCGTCGATGCCTATCTTGCCCAACTTGAGACGGGCGAAGAGGCGGCGTTGGCAACGATCGCGGCGAGAAAGGCAAAACCCGAAGCCGAAACGCCGCGAGCCTTCTTGCCGCCTTCGACAACGGCCAATGTTAATGCTCCTGCCAGGGTTGCGGGGCTGTCATTGCTGTCGCTTATCCCGCCGCAGGCTCCAGTCCCGCGCAACGCTGCCGCTTTGGGTGCATTGGCGGGCAGGCACAGGCCGGCCAATCAATCCCATGGTGCGGCGCCGAACCCTGAGCACTTGCTGGTGAAGGTCGGCTTTGTTTCGATAGTGGCCGGTTTGCTGGGAACCGTGATCCTTGGGTTCGTTCTGTTGTTGCTTCGCTGAGCTTCGAATCGGCTGGTTCTCGATATATGCCCGGCGGAAGGCCTACCGCTCGGCTTCGATGAACGCCTCGATCTTTTCCGGCGCCAGCCCGGCCTCCGCCGCGATGCGGCGGGCGAGGTCGGCGGCTGCGGTACGCGGCCGCCCGATCGGCCGGTCGAGCCAGTAGGACACCGGATTGAGCGCGGTGCGCTCATCGACGGGCGTGATGCGGCCCGATTGCAATTGATGCCCGGTCAGGGGTGGGCGTGCCAGCGCGATGCCGAGCCCATAGGCGGCGGCGTCGAGCACCAGATTGTAGTCCTCGAAGCGACGGTCCTGCGGGCGCGGGCGATAATCCATGCCTTGCGCGGCAAACCAGGCGCGCCAGGCCGAAGCGTCGGAATCGTTGATCAGCGGATATTTGAGCAGCCGGGCAGGGTCGCCGCGGCCGATCTCGCGGGCAAGCTCGGGTGACGCGACGGGGAAGACATGTTCCTCGAAAAGCTGCACCGAGACGCGGCCCGGAATGCCGCCGCGTCCACAGCGGATGGAGAGATCGATGCCCTCATCGGCAAGGTCGGCCTGGCGGATATCGACATCGAGCACGATGCGCAGCTTCGAGGGATTGTTCTCCAGAGCCGCCATGCGCGGCATCAGCCACAGCCCGCTGACCGAGGGGATCGAGGTCAGCCGCACCACCGCCGTGCCACGCGGCTCGACCCAGCGGTCGGAATGGGTCGATATCAGCGCAAAGGCTTCCGCCGTGCGCAGATGCAGCCGGTTGCCCTCGATCGTCAGCGAGACGCCGCGCGCCCCACGGTCGAAGACTTTCAATCCCAGCCAGTCCTCGAGCTTGGCGATCTGCCGGCTGACGGCGCCATGGGTGATGTTGAGCTTTTCGGCGGCCGCCGAAAAGCTGCCTGTTCGCGCCGCCGCATCGAAGGCGCGCAGTGTTTCGAGCGGTACCATTGTGTCCGAGCTGTGATCCATAGTCACAGGTGATCCTCGATTTGGTCGTTTGTCAACTGGCCTGGAATGGCGTTTTCTGCCTTTCAGGACCGAAGAATGCGAGGGCAGTGAGATGAACGCAATGACGGGCACGTTGAATTCGACACAGCGGATGGACACCACGGCAGCCATTGCTGTCGCGCTGACGGTGGTTGGTTGGGCCTCCGCCTTTCCGGCGATCCGCGCCGGTCTCGCTGCTTTCGGACCGCTGGAACTCGGCGCGTTGCGCTTTGCCATCGCCGCGGTGCCGGCGGCGATCTTCCTGGCCATCAAGCGCCCGGCGCTGCCAAGGCTCGACGAAGTGTGGCGCCTGGTCTTTGGCGGCGCCATCTTCGTCGCGCTCTACACCGTCATGCTCAATTTCGGCGAACTGACCGTCTCTGCCGGTGCCGCCGGCTTCATCATCAATGTCAGCCCGATCTTCACCGCCATCATGGCGATGGTCCTGCTGGGCGAGCGCTTTTCGGGCATGGCCTGGGCCGGTACGGTGATTTCCTTCGCCGGCATTGGCGTCATCGCCATGGCCGACGGGAATGGACTGTCTTTTAACACCGGTGCTCTTCTGGTGCTTGGTTCGGCCTTGTGCTCGGCCGTCAACACCATCGTCCAGAAGCCGCTGTTTGCCCGCCATCATCCGTTGACCATCTCCGCTTCGAACATGGTGCTCGGCGCACTATGCCTGGCGCCCTTCCTGCCGTCGGCCTTTTCGCAGGCGGCGATTGCCGACACAGCAGGCCTCGGCGCCGTCATCTTTCTTGGCATCGTGCCCAGCCTGATCGCCTATGCCGCCTGGGCGACCGCACTGTCGCGTCTGCCCGCCGCACGTGCCTCCAACTTCCTCTATCTGGTCTCGCCGATGTCCGCGCTGATCGGCTTCTTCTGGCTGGGCGAAGTCCCCACGCTGCTCGGCATAATCGGCGGCGCGCTGGCGCTGGGCGGTGTCATCGTGGTGAATTTGAAGAGATGAATATTGCCGGCCGTCCGCTTCCCTCATTCGGGAACGATGCCTCGGTCAAACGCGTTTAGCCGGTGTTTATTCGACGGAGGTCCGAATGCCGGGTGCAACGACGCACCGACGCATGCAACTGGGTGATCTATCCATTTTCTATCGCGAGGCAGGGCCGCCAGAAGCACCTGTCTTGCTGTTGCCGCACGGCTACCCCTGCTCTTCGTTCCAATTCCGCCGACTGATGCCGGCGCTCGCCGACCGCTGGCGAACGATTGCATTCGACTGGCCGGGCTTCGGATACAGTGGCACACCAGATCCGGCCGCCTTTGGCTATGATTTCGACGCCTATTGCGACGTGCTTTCCAAACTTGCCGATGAATTCGGTCTCGAACGCTACGCCTTGTGGCTGCATGATTACGGCTCGCAGATAGGACTCCGGCATTCGATCTCGCACCCCGAGCGGATCAGTGCCCTGATCATCCAGAACGGCGACATCTACGAGGACGTGCTTGGTCCGAAATACGCCACGATCAAGGCTTGGTGGACCGACAAGACGCCCGACAAGCACCGTCCGCTCGAGGCCGCGGTAAGTGAGGACGGGTTCCGGGCCGAGTTCATCGGAGAAGTGGCTGACGACATCGCCACGCGCGTGGCGCCCGATCTCTGGAGCCTTCACTGGCCATTGATGAACACGCCGGTTCGTCGGCAGATCGCCGTCGGTCTGATGGAGAAGCTGGAAGCCAATCTCACCTGGTTTCCGCGCTACCAGGCTTATTTGCGTGAACACCATCCGCCCACGCTGGTCCTTTGGGGGCCAGAGGACGGCTATATGCCCGCGGCGTCGGCACGGGCCTATCATCGCGATCTGCCCGATGCGGAACTGCATCTGATCGAGGGGGCGGGTCACTGGCTGCTGGAGACACATTTCGACGACGCGCTGCCGCTGGTCCGCGATTTCCTGGCTCGTGTTCACGGCTGATCTCACCCGGCGTCCGCCATGCTCAGTTTGCTGTCCGCCTGACTGAAGGAGAACCTCATCTCGACCAAACCGACGATCGCGCGCATCTGGCGCGGCCGCACCCGCCGCGACGTTGCCGACGCCTATGAGCCATACCTGCGTGCCGAGGGTATTCCGCCCCTCGAGAAGACAGCGCTTGGCGTCCAATTGCTGCGCGAGGACCGCGATGCCGAGACGTGGTTCACAACCATCTCGTATTGGGCCGACATGCAGGCGATGACCGCCTTTACCAAAGGCGAACCGACCAAAGTCCATCATCTGGACCGCGATGCCGAGTTCCTGATCGAACTGCCGGAGCGGATCGACATCCACCGGATACTCGTCGATCGCCAGGGACTGCGCTGAACGGCGAATTTGGTGGTTCGCAATCTCGCCTTCTTCGCGGTGATGTCGCTGATCTGGGGGCTGACCTGGGCGGCGATCAAGCTCGGTCTCGATGACGTGCCTCCGCTCCTGCTGGCGGCGGCACGCTATTTGCTGACCGCCGCGCTTCTGGCAACAGCGGTGCGTGGAGCCGGCGCGGCGTTCGCCCACGGGCGAACGGGGCGGACGATAATCTCGGCATTGCTGGTCAACACCAGCACCTACGAGCGGTGAAGCGATGGCCCGCAATCCGTCCGCAGCTACCGCCGCCCGAAAAGCCGTTCGATGTCCGCCAGCTTGAGTTCGATATAGGTTGGCCGGCCGTGGTTGCAGGTGCCCGAACCGGGCGTCGCCTCCATCTGCCGCAGCAGCGCGTTCATCTCTTCGGCCTTGAGCAGGCGGCCGGAGCGCACAGAGCCATGGCAGGCCATGGTCGCGGCTATTTTGTCCAGCCGCTCCTTCAGCGTGTCGACGGTGTCGTTGTCGGCGATCTCGTCGGCGAGGTCGCGCACCAATTGGCCGACATTGGTCTCGCCCAGCATCGACGGCGTCTCGCGCACCGCGACGGCTCCGGGGCCGAAGCGCTCGATGCCGAGACCGAAGCGGGCCAGCGTTTCCGAATGCACCGCAAGCCGCTCGGCATCCTCTTCCGGCAGGTCGATGATTTCGGGCAAAAGCAGCATCTGCGAGGGCACCGGGCGCGAGTGCAGCGCATTCTTCAGCGCCTCGTAGACCAGCCGTTCATGCGCCGCATGCTGGTCGACGATGATGAGCGAATCCCTGGTCTGGGCGACGATGTAGTTCTCATGCACCTGGGCGCGCGCCGCGCCCAGCACCGCGCCGAGCAGGGTCTCGGCCGCTTCATCCTGCCCTGCGCGTGCATCGGCGCTGGCGCCGGCATCGAACGCCGCTTGCTCGTTATCACGCAAGCCGCGCTGCTCGAAGCCCGCACCCTCGAAACCCATGTCGAGTGGCCGCTGCGGCGACCGGACGGGATCGAAGCCGGACGGGCCCGACGCGCGGTAGGCCGCGTCGTAGCTGCGGTGGCCGTTTGCCGGTCCGCCGTGGCCGTAGGATGCGGCCCCTGGCCGGAACGCCGCCATCATGCCGGCGGCACCCGTGGTGGCGGCGCGGACGCCGGCATCGGCCAGTGCCTGTCGAATTGCACCGACGATCAATCCGCGCACAAGGCCGGGATCGCGGAAGCGCACATCGGCCTTGGCTGGATGGACATTGACGTCGACGATGGCCGGGTCGAGCGTCAGGAACAGCACCGTCACCGCATGGCGGTCACGCGGCAGGACGTCGGCATAGGCACCGCGTATGGCGCCGGCGATCAGCTTGTCGCGCACCGGGCGGCCGTTCACATACGCATATTGCTGCAGCGCGTTGGCGCGGGTGAAGGAGGGGATCGACACGTGGCCGGTCAGATGCACGCCTTCGCGCATCGCATCGATGGCAATCGAATTGTCGGGAAAATCGGCGCCCATCACCTGGGCGACACGGCGCAGGCTGCCTTCCGCGCTGTCATCCGCCGCCGGCAATTCCAGCATAGAGCGGTCCGAGCCGGCCAGCGTGAAGCGCACGGCGGGGAAGGCGATGGCGATGCGCTTGACCACATCGCTGGTGGCCGAGCTTTCGGCGCGTTCGCCCTTCATGAACTTTAACCGGGCCGGCGTTGCGAAGAACAGGTCGCGCACCTCGACCGTGGTGCCGCGATTGGCCGCCGCCGGCCTGACAGGCAGAACGCGGCCACCCTCGATGCCGATCTCGGCGGCGCTGTCACTTGCTACCGTGCGCGAGCGGATCGACAGTCGCGACACCGAGCCGATCGACGGCAGCGCTTCGCCGCGGAAGCCCAGCGAGCGGATGTCGTTGATATCCTCGGTGAGCTTGGAGGTGCAATGACGTGCGATCGCCAGCGCCAGCTCCCGTTCGGGAATGCCAGAGCCGTCGTCGGTGACGCGGATCAGGTTCAGCCCGCCGCCGGCTGTGACGATCTCGACGCGCGAAGCGCCGGCATCGAGCGCATTCTCAACCAGTTCCTTGACGACGCTCGCCGGACGCTCGATGACTTCGCCGGCGGCGATCTGGTTGATCATCGTTTCGGAAAGCTGGCGGATGGGCATGGCAGCACTATAGGCGGATTCGAGGCTGATGCGGAAGGATTCGGTGTTGCGGAACAGTGGATAGGCTGGCTGGGAGGCGCTGCCCCTCACGCTTGCTCCGCCAGCCAGTCTCGCACCTTGCGGGCGTTGTCGCTGAGTTCCCGGTTTTTCGGCCAGACGACATAGAACGCCTTGCCGGTCTTCAGCACATGATCCGTCACCGGCACCAGCAAGCCCGACGCCAGCAGCCGCTCGGCGAGGTGCCGCCAGCCGAGCGCGATGCCCTGGCCTTCCATGACGCCCTGGATCACCAGGCCGTAGTCGTTGATGCGCAGGCCGCGCGCGGTATCGCTGAGATTGGCGCCCGCCGACTGGAACCATTCGTCCCAGCTGGCCGCCTCGCGATACGGCTCCTCCAGATGGATGAGGCGGTGCGTGGCCAGTTCGGCAGCGGATTGGGGCAGGCCGAACTTTGCCGCATAACTGGTGCCGGCGACGGGAAATATCTCCTCGTCAGCCAGCGGCAACGAATGATAGTCCGGCCAGTCCCGCGGCGCGCCGCCGCGCACGCCGAGCGGAATGCCTTCCGCGATGATGTCGAGGTCGCGGTCGGCGGTCTGGATACGCAGATCGATGCCCGGCAGTTCGTCGCGGAACTGCTGCAGGCGCGGCATCATCCAGAACGAGCCGAACGCGGTCGAGGCAGCCAGCGTGACATGACCGCCGGTTGCCTGCAGGCGCAGATCCTCCGCCGATTTGCGGATATGCGAAAGGCCGAGCGAGACATCGGCATGGAAGCGCTCGCCGGCCTCGGTCAGGAGAACCTGGCGGTGGCGGCGCTGGAACAGCTTGGCGCCAAGCCGTTCTTCCAGCCCGCGCACGGCATAGGAGACGGCGGCCTGCGTCATGCCGAGCTCGCGCCCGGCGGCGGTGAAGCTCGACAGCCGCCCGGCCGCCTCGAAGACGATCAGGCTGCCGGCCGAGGGCAGGAGGTGGCGCAGGCTTCGCATAAGCTGAGCTTATACAAGAGATCAGGATTTTCCAGCGTCACATCACCATTTTGTCGCGTTAGGCTCCTTCATGAGTGGAATGGAGTTGCCATGAACGCACCGGCCCCTGAAGTGACCGAACATGCCAACCGCCGCAGTGGCGGCCGCCTGGGACGCAAGGCCCTGCGCGGAGCTCCGGTAACGTCGTTTCCGACCCTTGTCCGCCAGATCCCCGTCTACCAGATGGTCCCCGATGAGGCGGTCGAGCTGATCCACGAGGAGTCGCTCTTGATCCTCGAAGAGGTGGGATGCGAATTCCGCGACGACGAGGCTATCGCACTGTGGAAGGCGGCGGGCGCGGATGTCTCGGAAACTCGTGTGCGGATCGACCGGGCCCTGCTGATGGAACTGGTCTCGAAGGTCCCGCCGGAGTTCACGCTCAATGCGAGGAATCCGCAGCGTACGGTGCGGGTGGGCGGCAACAATACCATCTTCGTGCCGATGTATGGCGCGCCCTATGTGCGTGACCTCGACAACAACAGGCGCTACGGCACGCTCGCGGACCTCAACAATTTCCACAAGCTCGCCTACATGGCGCCGGCGCTGCATTCATCGAGTTCGGTCATTTGCGAGCCGATGGAAATCGCGGTACCGAAGCGTCACCTCCACATCATCCATTCCGCGCTTAAGCATTCCGACAAGCCGTTCATGGGCATCGTCACGTCCAAGGAGCGGGCGGAAGACACGATGGCGATGGCAGGCATCGTGTTCGGCGAGGATTACGTCCGCGACAATCCGGTCCTGGTGTCGATCACCAACTGCAATTCGCCGCTGGTGTGGGACGCCACCATGCTGGACGCGATGAAGGTCTATGCCCGAAGCAACCAGCCGCTGATCCTCGCACCCTTCGCACTGTGCGGCGCCTCGACTTCGGCGTCGGCCGTCGGGGCAGTCGCGCAGGTCAATGCGGAAGCGCTGGCGGGCGTCGCCTTCACGCAACTGCTGCGCCCAGGGTCGCCACAGATCTACGGACAGTTCATGGTCACCGTGGACATGAAGACCGGCGCTCCGATGGGCGGCACGCCGGAGGCGGCCCAGATGATGTACCTGATGGGCGCGCTGGCGCGGAAATACAAACTGCCGTGGCGCACCTCAGGCTTCCATGTCGGATCGAAGCTCAACGACGCCCAGGCGGGCTACGAGGCCAACATGCTGATGCATGCCGCCATCCTCGCCGGCGCCAACTACATCTGGCACTCCGCCGGGTGGCTGGAGGCCGGCCTGAGCTGCGGCTATTCGAAGTTCGCTACGGACTGCGAACAGCTGGTTGGCTGGTACAAATATGCAGGCGGCCTTCCGTTCGACGATTTCAAGGAAGCGATGGCAGCGGTTCGCGAAGTCGGGCCGCAGGGCCATTTCCTCGGCACCAAACACACGCTCGAACATTTCGAGTCGGCCTTCTTCATACCCTCGATCATGGACTTCAATTCGTACGAACAGTGGAAGGCAGAAGGGGCGAAGGACCACGACACGCGCGGTCGCGAGAAGGCGCGCAACATGCTGGCGGATTACGAGGAGCCGAAGCTCGACGAAGGCATCGCCGATGGCCTGATGGATTTCATCGCGCGGCGCGAGGAGAGGCTGCCGGACAGCGTCAGTTGACGCGAAGAACCAAGATCAAAGGGAACCAGACGGGAGGAAAAAATGGCATTCTTCAGAAGCAGTGGCGATCGCGTGCCGAGCGCTATCGAGGCAATGGCGGTCGAAGCACGCGCGGGTCGTGTCGATCGGCGCGAGTTCCTGGCGCTGGCGAGCGCCTTCGGCGCATCGACGGCGCTTGCCTACGCCATGATCGGCCTTGCCGTGCCGGATCGGGCCTTGGCCGAAGAGCCGAAGAAAGGCGGAACGCTGCGCGTCTCGATGTCGGTGAAGGGGCAGAAGGATCCGCGCACCTACGACTGGGTTGAGCTGGCGAACATTTCGCGCTGCTGGCTGGAGCCGCTTGTCCGCTATACCAGGCAGTTCACCTTCGAGCCGGTTCTGCTCGAAAGTTGGGATATCAATGACGACGCCACCGAATACGTGCTGCATGTGCGCAAGGGCATCACATGGAACAACGGCGATGCCTTCAACGCCGATGACGTCGCTCACAATCTGACGCGCTGGTGCGAGAAGAATGTCGCCGGCAATTCCATGGCCGCCCGTGTCGGCGCGCTGATCGACGCAAAGACCGGCAAGGCCAGGGATGGCGCGATCACCAAGGTCGACGACAACACGGTCAAGCTGAAGCTAAGCGAACCAGACATTTCACTGATCCCGAATTTCACCGACTATCCGGCACTCGTCGTGCATCGCAACTTCGATGCCGACGGTGCCGATCCGATCAAGAAGCCGATCGGCACGGGACCGTTCGAACTGGTCTCCTACGATGTCGGCCAGAAGGCGGTCGTCAAGCGTCGCGAGAATGGCAAATGGTGGGGTGGTGAAGCGCCGCTCGACAGCGTCGAGTTCATCGACTACGGCACCGATTTCAACGCCACCGTGAACGCGTTCGAATCCGGTGAGATCGACCTCAATTTCGAGTCGCCCGCCGACTTCATCGACATTCTCGACAAGATGGATCTGGTGAAATCGGAGGTGGCGACGGCGACGACGCTGGTTGCCCGCACCAACATCACCCACAAGCCTTATGACGACAAGCGGGTGCGCAACGCCTTGCAAATGGCCGTCGACAACAATGCGGTCCTCCAACTTGGTTATGCCGGGCGAGGCACCCCTGGCGAAAACCACCACGTTGCCCCGATCCATCCGGAATACTATCCGCTGCCCAAGAAGACACGCGACGCCGCCGGCGCCAAGAAGCTGATGGCGGAAGCCGGACAGGCTGACTTCGAGCATGAGCTGATCACCATCGAGGACGATTGGCAGAAGAATACCGGCGACGCCATTGCCGGCCAGCTGCGCGATGCCGGAATCAGGGTGAAGCGCACGGTGCTGCCGGGTTCGACCTTCTGGAACGACTGGACGAAATATCCCTATTCGATGACGATCTGGTACATGCGCCCGCTTGGCGTCCAGGTGCTGGCGCTCGGCTATCGCACCGGCGAGGCCTGGAATGAATCGGCATATTCCAACCCCGATTTCGACGCCAAGCTCAAGCAGGCGCTATCGCTCATCGACGTGGAGAAACGACGCGAGGTCATGAAGGATGTCGAGCAGATCCTGCAGGATTCGGGCGTCATTATTCAGCCGTTCTGGCAGAAACTCTACAGCCACCAGAACAAGAAGGTGAAGAACTATGGTGTTCACCAGACATTCGAGATGGACCTTCAGAACGTCTGGCTGGACGGCTGAAACAAGGCGCGGCAGGACTTCATGAGCCGCAAAAAAGCCGATATGCAGGATGCGTGGTATTGATAGGCTCAAGCCATCAAAAGCCGGAGATTCTGCATGAGACTGACAGTGCTCGTTGCCGCCCTTTCGATAGCCCTGCCGGGCGCCGCCGTCGCCGGACCGGCTTCCGACGCGGTGAAGTTCTTCTATGTCCCGGCGGTCAAGTTCGAGGCCGACGAACAATATCGGGATCGGTTCACCGAACCGGTGACGAAACTGTTCGAGCTGAACGACCAGGCAACGAAGACGAACCCGGACCAGGTCGCCTGCATCGATTTCGATCCTGGTCTCGACGCCCAGGATTTCGATCAGAAAACCGTCTCGAAAACGCTGAAACTGTCTGAGAAGCTGGATGGCGATAACGCACAGGTCACGGCATCCTTCAGCCTGTTCTCCGAGGGCGATGATTCCAAACGTGAAATGCTCTGGTCGCTCAAGAAGATCGACGGCAAGTGGAAGATATCGGACATCGCTTCCAAGACCAGCGACTGGACGCTCAGCGCGCTGGAATGCATGGCCGGCCAGACGCCGGAGTGAAGCGATGGCCCATCGCCGGTTCCTGGCGCTGTCGGGTGTGTGCCTGCTGGCGGCTCTGAGCGGGGCCGCCGCGCAAGGCTTGTTGGGTGCGCCGCCGGCAAACGCCCCGGCCGGCACCCAGCCGGGCGACAGCGGGGCACCGCCCGCAAATGCGCCGGGCGGAGCGGCGGAACCGGCCACGCCGCCGGTGGGATGGTCGCCAGCCGAAGCCGCGCCCGCCGCACCGATTCAGCCGGGCTCGCCGACCGCCGTGGTGCGGCCGTTTTACGATCAGGTCGGACTGGAGATCGATCCGGCCGAGCGAAGCCATTTCATCGACCCGGCCAAAACCGTGCTCGACAAGAGCGACGCCTTGCGCAAATCGGGGCAGGGCGAGTGCCTCGACCCCAACATGGCGCTCGACAATGCCGATTACGACAAGGCCGAGATCGACAAGAGCCTGAAGACCCTCGAGGCGATCAACGGCGACCAGGCCAAGGTCATCGTCGCCTTCGTCATATCGGGCAACCCGCACCGGCTGGAATGGAAATTCAAGAGGGTCGACGGCGACTGGAAGATCACGGACCTGTTGTCGGTAACCGGCGAATGGGCACTCAGCCAATATCAGTGCGAATGATGAGCGAGCTCAACCCCGCCCGCGATAAGGCGCAACCCCGGTGTCGGGCAGCCAGGCGCCTTCGGGCGGAGCGCCGGTTTGCCAGAACACATCGATCGGAATGCCGCCGCGTGGATACCAATAGCCGCCTATGCGCAACCACAGCGGCTTGGTTGCCGCCACGATGCGGCGGCCGATCATTACGGTGCAGTCTTCATGGAAGGCGCCATGGTTGCGAAACGAGGTCATGAACAGCTTGAGCGACTTCGATTCCACCAGAGCCGCGTCGGGTGCATAGTCGATGACGATATGGGCGAAGTCCGGCTGGCCGGTGACTGGGCACAGCGAGGTGAATTCCGGGCAGGTAAAGCGCACGATCGCCGGCGGGCCGTCGCCGCGCGAAAACGGTACGGTCTCCAGGACCGCTGCTTCGGGGCTTTGTGGCGTCTCGACGTGCGCGCCGAGCTGGGTGAGGGTTTTGGTGTCGATCATGGGCGCTATCCTTGTCGCATGCGCCCGGAGTGCGTGCGGGACGACATGCTTGAAAACGAATTTTGCCGCTCATTAGCACAATTTGAAACCGCAGGAAGACGATGACCAGCAACGATCCGCTTCTCCAGCCCTACCAGCTCAAACATCTGACGCTGAAGAACCGGGTCATGTCGACCAGCCATGAGCCGGCCTATTCGGAAGACGGCATGCCGAAACAGCGCTACCGGCTCTACCATGCCGAGAAGGCCAAGGGCGGCATGGCTCTGACCATGACCGCCGGCTCGGCGATCGTCTCGCGCGACAGCCCGGCCGCTTTCGGCAATCTGCACGTCTATGACGACAGGATCGTGCCATGGCTGGCCGAGCTCGCTGACGCCTGCCACGAGCACGACTGCAAGGTGATGATCCAGATCACCCATCTCGGCCGCCGTACCGGCTGGAACAAGGCCGACTGGCTGCCGGTGCTCTCGGCCTCGCCGGTACGTGAGCCGGCGCATCGCGCATTCCCGAAGACGATCGAGGACTGGGACATTGAGCGCATCGTCGCCGACTATGCTTCGGCCGCCCAGCGCTGCGAGGCCGCCGGCCTCGACGGCATCGAGTTCGAATCCTACGGCCATCTGATGGACGGCTTCTGGTCGCCAGCCACCAATCATCGCGACGACGAATTCGGCGGCTCGCTGGACAATCGCCTGCGCTTTACCAACATGGTGCTCGATGCCGTGCGGGCAGCCGTCGGCGACAAATTCGTCGTCGGCATCCGCATGGTCGCCGACGAAGATTTCGAAAAAGGCCTGTCGAAGGCGGAGGGGATCGAAATCGCCAGGCGGCTGGCGGGCTCCGGCAAGGTCGATTTCCTCAACATTATTCGGGGCTCGATCGAGAGCGATGCGGCGCTGACCAAGGTCATCCCGGTGACCGGCATGCGCTCTTCGCCGCATCTCGATTTCGCCGGAGAGGTGAGGGCGGCGACGAAATTCCCGACCTTCCACGCGGCGCGCATATCCGACGTGGCCACCGCACGCCACGCCATCGCCACCGGCAAGCTCGACATGGTCGGCATGACCCGCGCCCATATCGCTGATCCGCACATCATCAAAAAAGTGATGGAGGGGCGCGAGCATGAGATCCGCCCGTGCGTGGGCGCCACCTATTGTCTCGACCGCATTTATGAGGGCGGCGAAGCGCTTTGCGTCCACAATGCCGCGACCGGCCGCGAGGCCGAAATCCCGCATATCATCGTCAAGACCGAAGGACCGAAGCAGAAAATCGTGGTCGTCGGGGCCGGCGCCGGCGGGCTGGAGGTTGCGCGGGTCGCAGCCGAGCGTGGCCACAAGGTGATGGTGCTTGAAGCATCGAGCCAAGCCGGCGGCCAGGTGCGATTGGCGACGCAGAACCCGCGCCGCAAGGAGCTGATCGGCATCATCGACTGGCGGCTGGCCGAACTCGACCGGCTCGGTGTCGAGATCCGCTACGACACCTGGGCGGAAAAAGACGATGTCCTGGCGCTGTCGCCCGATGTGGTGGTGGTCGCCACCGGCGGCCTGCCGCAGAACCCGCCGCTGACATCAGGCGACAACCTTGTCACCTCGAGCTGGGACATCATGGCCGGCAGCGTCAAGCCGGCCGAAAATGTGCTGCTCTATGACGACAATGGCGGCCATCAGGGCATGGGCGCCGCCGAACTGATCGCCAATGCCGGCGCTAAACTCGAACTTGTCTCGCCGGAGCGTTTCTTTGCCCCGGAAATGGGCGGCATGAACCATGTGCCCTATATCAGGGCCTTTCAGGAGGGGGGCGTCACCATAACCATCAACACGCGGCTGCGTTCGGTGCGGCGTGAGGGCAACCAGCTGATCGCAGAGCTGGCTTCGGATTTCGCCGATGGCTGGCGCGGCGAGCGCAGGGTCGACCAGGTGGTGGTCGAGCACGGTACGCTACCGCTCGACGATCTATACCTCTTGCTGAAGCCGCTGTCGAAGAATGGCGGCGCGGTCGACTACGAGCGTCTGGTGAGCGGTGGCGACATCTTTCCCAAGTGCAATCCAGAAGGCGGCTTTGTTCTGTTCCGCATCGGCGACGCGGTCGCCTCGCGCAACATTCATGCCGCCATCTATGACGGCATCAGGTTCGGCTTGCGGATCTGAAATTAGCTATCGCCAGGATCGGTAGCGCGCGGCCGAAGCTTCCTGCAAGAGCCCCTAGACTGGACTTTCCCTGTCGTACTTGTAACGATCTAGGGTGATCCAAACGCTTGGGATCAGTTTCATTCTACTGCAAGTCTGCAGGGAAATCGCGAAGCAGTGCGTCTTCTGCCGAGAAAAGTTGACGAAAACCTAAGAAAGTCCGGGGGGACAAGTTGACCACAGAAGATCTGTTCGTTCCGCGCCAGACCAATACGGCGCTCTACATGCAGCTATACGAGGCTGGATATCCGGTTGCCGATATCGCCCGGGTGCAAAAGGCGTATCGTGTGTGTTGCGCGATGTTCAACGGCCGCTACCGCAAGACAGGACGGCCGTTCATCTGCCATGCGGTGGGAGCTGCGTCATCGGCCGCGCATTTCGATAAAAGCGTCGATCTTGTCCTGGCCGCGATGTTTCACGCTGCCTACGACAGCGGCCACTATCCGGACGGAAAGTCCAGCAGGCGCACCGATGCACACCGCAGATGGCTGGAGCAAATAATCGGTCCCCGGGTTGAAGGTCTTGTCGCCCGCCTGGTCGGACTGAAATTCGATACCGGAGACCCCGAGCGCCTTGTGGATGCCGGTGTGCCGGCCGGCGACGAGGACATCTTGTTCCTAGTGCTTGCCCATGAGGTGGATGACCTGGCGGACGGAGGATTGGCGTTTGCGCCCAAATACGGTCAGTCCATACGATCGAGGGTTGCTGCCTGTGCCACTCTGGCGAGGTATCTGGGCCGCGAAAATCTTGCCGTCACCATCGAAGGTTACGGTGCCCGCTACGAGACGATGGCGTGGGCTGCTCCCCTCCAGGAGACGAAGCTGATTGGCTTTCAGATTACGCCAAATTTACGCACATACATCAAATTGCGTCGCCACAAGTTACGCGGCGAATCAGTCGAGGTGCTTTGACACCTTGCTGGTCCCGCGATGCGCAATCCGCTGAGAAGTGGCCGTCCTTGCCGGCTCAGTCGTCATAGCCCTGGATTGCCCCAAAGCTGTAACGGCGCAGCTTCAGCGCGGTGATCAAATTGGTCAGCTTCGTCTTGCCGTCGAAACCGTCCTGGAACATTTCGTCATGCATCAGCAGGATCAGCTTGCCGGGCTTGACGAAGCGGCCATAGCCGAACAGGTGATCGATCTCGCTGACCAGATGATCGACGCTCTGCACCGGCTCGCCGTTGTCCTTGTGCACCCATTCATGGTCCCAGCCGTAGAGATAGAAGCCTGAGGCAGCGACAAACTCGTAGTCGGGCTCTTCACGCCCCTCCTGGGCGAGCCCAAGCGAGGTGTCGTTCTTCGACATGGAGGGCAGCCTGAACACGTCGCGCCCCGGTAGCCTTGCATGCACCACGGGCTTCAACCCGAGCACCGCGTTTGCCCTTACCATGTCGGCGACGACACCTTCGGTGTCGCCGTAGAAATGCCGGTAGTGATTGTAGGCATGGCTGTAGCTGTGGTTGCCGAGCGTCACCAGAGGAAGCTGCCTGGCGCGCTGGACGAGCGCTCTGTTGGCGGCGCTAGCCTGTGCGTGCATGCCGACCATGAATAGGGTTGCAGGAACCTGCTCGGCTTCCAGCACATCGAGGATGTTGCTTGTGCCGTTCAGCGGCCCATCGTCGAAGGTAAGATATATTATGCGATCGGCCCCTTGGGCGGGAACCGCAAAAATCAAAACCGCCGCCAGCACAAACCGAAACGGTGTCATCAGCCCCGATATCCGGTTGCGATCACGACAAGGCCGCCATGTCCACAACGGCTTGTCAAGGCGAGCCGGTGCATGTCGCCCAAAAGTGCGCAGCGGTTTTGGGATAACGACATGCGCAAACAAAAAGGCAAACCTATGCCAGGCTTCCTTGCAGCACCGTCAGCTTGGCCTTCTTGGGCATGCGGGCGGTCAGCCATTCCAGCGCCTTGTCGTGCGGCATCGGGAAGGCGATGGAGTAGCCCTGCACCTGGTCGCAGCCGATCGCCATCAGCGAATTGAGCTCGGCCTCGGTTTCGGCGCCCTCTGCGACGATCGAGATGCCAAGGCCACGCGCCAGCTCGGTGATGGCGCGGACGATCTTCGAGTTGTCGCCATTCTCATGGATGTTCTGGACGAAGCGGCGATCGATCTTCAGCCGGTCGATCTCGTTCGGGTTGACATGGCTGAGCGAAGCATAGCCGGTGCCGAAATCATCGAGTTCGAGATGGACGCCGGCTGCCCGGATGTGCCGCAGCTTGGCCGCGATACCCGTCTTTTCGTCATCGAGGATGACGGATTCGACGATTTCCAGCGACAGTTTCTGCGGCGGCAGCCCGGCCTTTTCCAGCGTCTCGAACAAGAACGCATCGAAATCGTGTTCGCGCAGCTCGGTGCCGGAAACATTGACGGCAAGCCGTCCGAAGGCAATGCCGGCGCGGTTCCATTCGGCCGCCTCGTTGATCGCCTTGGTGATGACGATGCGGCCGATCTCGGGCATGAAGCCGCATTTCTCGGCGACCGGAATGAACTCGCCGGGCGGGATCATGCCGCGCTCCGCATGGTTCCAGCGCACCAGCGCCTCGATGCCGCTGATCGTGCCGTGGGTCAGTGAGACCTGCGGCTGGAAATAGACCTGGAACGCCCGCTCGGCGATGGCAACCTTGATGTCGTGCTCGAGCTGCTTGCGATAGTCGAGTTCGCGGCGCAGCTCCTCGGAGAAGAAGGAGAAGTTGCCGCCGCCAAGCTTCTTGGCGGAGTAAAGCGCCAGATCGGCGTGGACCAGCAAATCCCCGGCATTGTCGGCGTCGATCGGATAGACCGCGATGCCGGCGCTGGCGCCTGGGAGAATGGTCGTGCCCTGGAAGACGATCGGCTCGTTGATATGTGCCAGGATGCGTCGCGCCAGCATATTGATGTCTTCGGTGCCGCCGGCGCCGCCGAGGATCATGACGAACTCGTCGCCGCCCAGGCGCACGCACAGATCCGACGCCCGGCAGGAATCGCGCATGCGCTGTGCCGTCACGACCAGCACATAGTCGCCGGCGGCGTGGCCGAGCGTATCGTTGATCTGCTTGAATCGGTCGAGATCGAGCTGGACGACGGCAAGGCGTTCGCGACGCCGGTGCGTTCCCTTGATCAGCGTGTCGAAATGATCGGTCAGGAACGTGCGGTTGTGCAGGCCGGTAAGGCCGTCATGCACCGCGATGAAGGCCATGGAATTGCGCGCGTCGATCAATTCATGCGTCTTGCGCAGGATGGCGTTCGACATCGGCCTGAAGATGAAGAGCGCCACCAGTATGATGACGCCGATTGTGGCGTAGAACAGCGTGCGATGGAGAGCGAGCAGCTTCTCGGAGCGGTCGTCGGCGTCGGCAGTGATGCGCTGGCCAAGCGCGGCGTAGCCCGACAAGGTCGCATTGGCGACGGAGGCGTCGAGATTGACGCGTTCGTCGCCGCCCTTGTAACCGCCATTGCCGCTGAATTGCGATTCATAGGCCGAGATCAGGCGGTCGCCATTGGCGATCAGCCCGACCGAGAAATAGTCGAGGTGGAAGGGCTTGGCGAAAAGGACGCTTTCGATCGACTTCGGGTCAAGCTTGGCCGGCGATTGCGGATCGGCTCCCGTCTGATCGAGCAGCAGGTCGTAGTTCGTCTCGAACTCCGCCGTTGCCTGCTTGAGCGCGCTGACCAGCGCCGGTTGCTTGTCGCGTGAGCCGGCGCCCGTTGCACCGGCAAGGAAGACGATGCGCTGCGACAGCGTCTTTTGTGTGCTGACGATGTCGAGCAAGGTGTGATTGTGCTGTTGGGTGGCCATCATCTGCTGCAGCAGGATGAAGGAGGCGATCACCATGGCCGCAATGATCAGCAGGGCCAGCCAATAGCCGGCCTTGATCAGCAGTATGAGCTTGCCTGAAACGGTTTGCACCGGCTGCTGCGACATTTTCGGGGGCGGCCCTCTCGCCTACGGATTCTTGCCTAAAGATTCTTGTATGAGCACCATTGAACTGCAAACGTTAACAGGACCGGAAATCGACGGCTGCCCGGCGAGGGGCGGCTGTCGAAAGATCGCGAAATGGTTATCGGCTCGTTTAACGCCGTACCGGCATTTGAGCGGTCATCGGCCAGAACCCTTGTCGCGGCGTCGTTTCCGCCGCCGCATGATGATCGACATCGGGGCGGCATCGTGCTGCTTGCCACCGATCCGGTCGTTTTTGCGATGGATTTTTCACGCGGACGAGACGACAGTCAGCCCACATCAAACGAGGCCGACCATGACCGCAGCATTCCTCTCCCACATCGACGGCGAGCTCGCGGGGCTCAAATCGGCAGGCCTCTACAAGTCGGAGCGGGTGATCACTTCGACGCAGTCGGCCGAGATCGAGGTCGGCGGCGACAAGGTGCTGAATTTCTGTGCCAACAACTATCTCGGCCTCGCCGATAGCGCCGATTTGCGCAATGCTGCCAAGCAGGCGCTCGACCGCTATGGCTACGGCATGGCATCGGTGCGCTTTATCTGCGGCACCCAGGAAGAGCACAAGCAGCTCGAATCCACGATTTCCTCTTTCCTCGGCATGGAAGACACCATCCTCTACGGCTCCTGTTTCGATGCCAATGGCGGCCTGTTCGAGACGCTGCTGGGCGAGGAAGACGCCATTATCTCGGATGCCTTGAATCATGCCTCGATCATCGATGGCGTGCGGCTGTCGAAGGCCAAACGTTTCCGCTACGCCAACAACGACATGGCCGATCTCGAGGCGCGACTGAAGGAAGCCCGGGACTGCCGCTTCCGGTTGATCGCCACCGACGGCGTGTTTTCGATGGATGGCATCATCGCCAATCTCAGGGGTGTCTGCGACCTCGCCGAGAAATACGACGCCATGGTGATGGTCGACGACAGCCATGCCGTCGGCTTCGTCGGCCGAAACGGCCGCGGCTCGGCCGAACATTGCGGCGTCGAGGGCAGGGTCGACATCATCACCGGCACGCTCGGCAAGGCGCTTGGCGGGGCCTCCGGTGGCTACACCTCGGGCAAAGGCCAGGTGGTCGACTGGCTGCGCCAGCGCTCACGGCCGTATCTCTTCTCCAACACGCTCATGCCGGCGATCGCCGGCGCTTCGATCAAGGTGTTCGAACTGATCAAGGACGGCGATGGGCTGCGCAGCAAACTCTACGACAATGCGGCGCGCTTCCGGTCGCAGATGGGCAAGCTCGGCTTCACGCTGGCCGGAGCCGATCATCCGATCATACCGGTGATGCTGGGTGATGCCAGCCTGGCGCAGGAGATGGCCGCGCGCATGCTGAAGCGCGGCATTTACGTTATCGGCTTCTCCTTCCCGGTGGTGCCGAAAGGGCAGGCCCGCATCCGCACGCAGATGTCGGCGGCGCATTCCAGTGCGGATATTGACAGGGCGGTCGAGGCGTTTGCCGCCGTCGGGCGCGAACTCGGGGTCATTTCCTGAAAGGCTGGAATCGAAAAGCGATTCCGGATCAAGAGATTCAAGGGACAAAAGCATGTCGAACATGATGAAGGCGCTGGTGAAGGCCAAGGCCGAACCAGGCATCTGGATGGAAGAGGTGCCGGTGCCGGAGATCGGCCCCAACGACGTGCTGATCAAGATCAAGAAGACGGCGATCTGCGGCACCGACGTGCACATCTACAATTGGGACCAGTGGGCGCAGAAGACGGTGCCGGTGCCGATGGTGACCGGCCATGAATTCGTCGGCACGGTCGCAGATTTCGGCGCCGCGGTCACCGAATACAAGGTCGGCCAGCGCGTGTCGGGCGAAGGCCACATCGTCTGCGGCCATTGCCGCAACTGTCGCGCCGGGCGAGGGCATCTGTGCCGCAACACGCTCGGCGTCGGCGTCAACCGTCCTGGCGCCTTCGGCGAGTATCTGGCGATCCCGCAGCACAATGTCGTGCCGATCCCCGACGATGTGCCCGACGAGATCGCCGCAATCTTCGATCCGCTGGGCAATGCCGTTCACACCGCATTGTCATTTGATCTGGTCGGCGAGGATGTGCTGGTGACCGGCGCCGGGCCGATCGGCATCATGGGCGCGCTCGTCGCGCAATGCGTCGGCGCGCGCAAAGTGGTCATCACCGACATCAACCCGGTGCGGCTGGCGCTGGCTAAGAAACTCGGCGTCCAGCATGTCGTCGATGCCTCGAAGGAAAAGCTGCGCGACGTCATGCCGGTGCTCGGCATGACCGAGGGGTTCGACGTCGGCCTCGAAATGTCGGGCGCCGCCCCCGCTTTCCGCGACATGATCGACACCATGAACAATGGCGGCAAGATCGCCATTCTGGGCATCGCGCCAACCGGGTTCGAGATCGACTGGAACAAGGTCATCTTCAAGATGCTGCATCTCAAGGGCATCTACGGCCGCGAGATGTTCGAAACCTGGTACAAGATGATCGCGCTTGTGCAGGGCCCGCTGGATGTCTCCGGCCTGATCACCCACCGCATCGGCATCGACGATTTCCAAGCCGGCTTCGATGCGATGCGCAGCGGCAGTTCCGGCAAGGTGGTGATGGACTGGTAGATGCTGCCCTACCGCAGGATTCTGTTTTTCATCAGCCATTTCACGGAGCGGGGCCACGCGTGGTTCGCACCCATGCGAAGATCGGTAAACCCCTCCGAAACATGTCTCCCGGTTTCGGCGTCAAGGATGCGGATGAACATAGTATGTTCCGTTCGGTTGACGCGCGTTACGACGCCAAGCAAGGCAAGCGACGCGCCGTGCTCCTTGGCAATCGGTCCTTCACAACCAGCGCAGTTGCGCAATCCGTGCGGCGCAGCAGCCTGTGTATCCCTCGCCGGCACATCAATTACTGTAAAGCGCCCAGACTGGGAGAGCATGTCCTTTGCAACTTGTGCCGATTCCGACAGATAGCGCCTGTCATATTCATCCGGGGGAATTATTCCCGCCCCGGCGCTCTTGTCCTCCAATTCGAAAGGGAACACTTCGATCGACATCGGCTTTGTCTGCTGGGCCTGCGCAAATGTGCAGGTGCCTACAAGTAGCGTCACCAGGACACTTAATGCGCGAATGCTCATCGTAGTCCTCCCGTCGGTGTAATGGGCATTATACGCGGCCTGACAACGCAAATCACGATCAAATCGAAAGCAATGCTATGCTTTGGCTGCGGTGGGAGTTCCCACGCAGGTTCGCTCGAACTCCGTCGTTCAGAGTGATTGGCTTGATCTTGGACTAACCCTTGCTCGGGACCAGACTGGTCTCCAATGCAGCCAGTCCGCTGGTGATCGCCGTGCGCTCTTCAGCGCTGAGCCTTGCCAGCAAATCCCCTTCGAACGCCTTGGCCAGCGGCACCATCTCGCGATAGGCGGCAAGTCCCGTTCCGGTCAGCGTCAGATGTTCGATACGGCGGTCTTTTTCGTCCGGTTTTCGCGTCAGCCAGCGACGCCGTTCGAGCTCGGCGACAGCGCGCGAAACCTTTGTCTTGTGCATGGCCGATTGCTCACCGATTGCAGACGCCGTCATCGTTCCATGCTGCCCCAGCCCCGAAAGGGTGCGCCATTCCGGCCGCGTCAGGCCGTGGCTATCCTTGTAGATCCGCGAAAATTCGCGGCTGACGGCATCGGCAAGCCGGTAGAGCCGGTAGGGCAGGAAATTTTCCAGATTGAGAATTTCAGGCGCGTCGGACGCTTCGCTCTTGATCGCCATTTTTCAAAGCCGCCATTGATGGTTACATTTTCAATGGTTACAAATGAAACCAGTTTGGTCAATTGAGATCCATTCCGGGGAGGAAGCAATGGCCTTTTCCTACATGCCGGGTTTCGGCAACGACTTCGAAACCGAGACGCTGCCCGGCTCGCTGCCGCAGGGACGGAATTCGCCGCAGCGGCCGGCCTACGGTCTTTACGCCGAACAGCTTTCCGGCTCTCCCTTCACCGCGCCGCGCGGCACCAATGAGCGCTCCTGGCTGTACCGCATCCGACCGAGCGTCAAGCACACTGGCCGCTTCAAGCCTGCGAGCTATCCCTTGTGGAAGAGTGCGCCCAATGTCGGCGATCATGAGTTGGCGCTTGGCCAATACCGCTGGAATCCGGTGCCGATGCCGAAAGAGCCGACCGATTTTATCGCCGGCATGCGCAGCATCACCACCGCCGGCGACGTGCTCGGCCAGACCGGCATGGCGGCACACGTCTATGTCGCCAACCGCTCGATGGTTGACGATCATTTCTTCAACGCCGACGGCGAATTGCTTGTCGTGCCCCAGGTCGGCGCTTTGCGCTTCGTCACCGAGATGGGCGCCATCGAACTGCGCCCCGGCGAGATCGCCGTGCTGCCACGCGGTCTGGTCTTCAAGGTCGAACTCGTCGATGCCGAAGTGCGCGGCTATGTCTGCGAAAACTACGGCGCCAAGTTGACGCTGCCCGACCGCGGCCCGATCGGCGCCAATTGCCTGGCCAATCCGCGCGATTTCAAGACGCCTTGCGCCTGGTTCGAGGAGAAGGAAACCCCGTGCCGGCTGATGGTGAAATGGTGCGGCAATTTCCATGTCACCGAGATCGGCCATTCGCCGCTGGACGTCGTTGCCTGGCACGGCAATTACGCCCCCTACAAATATGATCTGGCTACCTTTTCGCCTGTCGGCGCGCTGCTGTTCGACCATCCCGACCCGTCCATCTTCACTGTGCTGACGGCACCCAGCGGCGAGGAGGGCACGGCCAATATCGACTTCGTCATCTTCCCGCCACGCTGGCTGGTGGCCGAAGATACCTTCCGGCCGCCCTGGTACCACCGCAACATCATGAGCGAGTTCATGGGCCTGATCCATGGCCAGTACGACGCCAAGGAAGAAGGCTTTGTGCCCGGCGGCATCAGTCTGCACAATCTGATGCTGGCCCATGGGCCGGATGCGCCTGGCTTCGAAAAGGCCTCGCGCGCGGACCTGAAACCGGTCAAGCTCGACAACACCATGGCGTTCATGTTCGAGACCCGATTTCCGCAGATGCTGACCCGCTACGGCGCCGAACTCGAAACCCGGCAGGACAATTACATCGACTGCTGGGCGGATCTGAAGAAGCGTTTCAACGGCACGCCCGAGGGCGACTGGTCTTGAGCACCGAGCCAATGCCGGATCGGTTGGTGATTTTGGGCTCGAAGGGCGGCCCTGCGCTGCGGCCAGGCGGTCCGTGGCCAAGCTCTTCGCTGCTGCAGATCGGCGGCCGCAGCATCGTCGTCGACTGCGGGCTTGGCGTCACGCGTGGCCTGGTCGATGCCGGCATCGGCCTGAAATCGCTCGATCTGATCTTCATCACGCATCTGCACTCCGACCACGTGCTGGAACTGGGCCCGCTGATCCACACCGCCTGGACGGCGGGTCTGGCGACCTCGGTCCACGTGTTCGGCCCGCCCGGCACGGATCATTACTGGCAGCGCTTTTGCCAGGCGATGGAGTTCGATATCGAAATCCGCATCGTCGATGAAGGCCGGCCGGATATTCGCGCCCTGGTTTCGATCAGCGAATTCGGCGAAGGCCAGGTGCTCGAGCAGGTGGCTTGACGGTTTCGGCGCTGCGCGTCGAGCATCCGCCGGTGACCGACTGTTTTGCCCTGCGCTTCGAGCATGGCGGAAAAAGCGTGGTGTTCTCCGCTGACACGGCCTTCTTTCCACCGCTCGCGGGTTTTGCCCAAGGCGCCGATATCCTCGTCCACGAGGCCATGCTGGAGGAAGGCATCGAGCGGCTGGTGGCCAGGACCGGCAATGGTGCGCGGCTGAAAGACCACCTGCTCGCCAGCCACAGCTTTGCCGAAGAGGCCGGCAGCATCGCCAGCGATGCCGGCGTCAAGAGACTGGTGCTCAATCATCTCATTCCGGCCGACGATCCCGGGATCGGGGAGGCCGACTGGACTGCCGCTGTCAGGAAAACATGGGCCGGCGACTTGACGATCGCCCGCGACGGTCTTGTTGTGGGCTTAAGCAGCGCCAAAGCTGCAGCAGGAGAGGAAACCGCATGAAGCTTGCCACATTGAAGGACGGGACGCGCGATGGAAAACTCGTCGTCGTCTCGCGCGACCTGACACGCTTCACCGACGCCTCGTTCCTGGTGCGCACGCTGCAGGCGGCGCTCGACGACTGGCGCCGCGTCGCCCCGCATCTCGCGACAATAGCGGAATCGCTTGAGAACAATGCGATGCCGGCGGAGCGCTTCCACGAGCATGACGCCCACTCGCCGCTGCCGCGCGCCTATCAATGGGCCGACGGCTCGGCTTATGTGAATCATGTCGAACTGGTGCGCAAAGCGCGCGGCGCCGAGATGCCTGCGAGCTTCTGGGCCGACCCGCTGATCTACCAGGGCGGCTCGGATTCTTTCATTCCGCCACGCGATCCGATCCGCATGGCTGACGAAGCCTTCGGCATCGACATGGAAGGCGAAGTCGCCGTCATTGTCGACGACGTGCCGATGGGCGCCAGTGTCGATGAGGCGCGCGCGGCGATCCGGCTGGTCATGCTGGTCAATGACGTCACGCTGCGCGCTCTCACCGGACCGGAACTGGCCAAAGGTTTCGGGTTTTTCCAGTCAAAACCGTCCTCGGCGTTTTCGCCTGTCGCGGTCACGCCGGACGAACTGGGTGACGCCTGGGACGGCGGCAAGGTCAGCCTGCCGCTGCTCGCCGATCTCAACGGCAAGCCGTTCGGCCGGGCCAATGCCGGTATCGACATGACCTTCGATTTTCCGGCGCTGATCGTTCACGCAGCAAGGACACGGCCATTGGCGGCCGGCACGATCATCGGCTCGGGGACCGTTTCCAACAAGCTCGACGGCGGGCCGGGCAAGCCTGTTTCGGCCGGTGGCGCTGGCTATTCCTGCATCGCCGAACTGCGCATGATCGAGACCATTGTGTCAGGCGAACCCAAAACGCCGTTCCTGCGCTTCGGCGACACGGTGCGCATCGAGATGAAGGACAAAACCGGGCATTCGATCTTCGGCGCCATTGAGCAGAAGGTCGAGAAATACGAGAGGTAAGGGCATGACGGGGGACTATCTTCTGGCCGGTGTCTGGGCACTCGCCATACTGGCGGTCTTCATCCAGGCGATCCGGCTGAGCTACCGCATTGAGGCGCGATCGCCCGGCCTGACCAACCGCAGCGGCTTTCCGCGCAAGGCGATGATGTTCCACACCATCACCAACATGAACGTCGCGCGCGACGAGGAAACGCAAGCCATGCGGCGGCGCATGAACCGGCTTCTGCTGATCGTTCTTGCCGGATTCGCGATCATGGGGGCAGGCTTGCATCTGATGCGGGCAGGGGGATGATCTCGTGAACCTGCTCGACCATCTGCGCCGTATGGCCGGCAACAATCTGTGGTCGAACGACCGGCTCTACCGCGCGGTGCTGTCGCTCCAGCCAGGCGAGTTCGAGGCCGAACGCACCAGCTTCTTTCCATCGATCAAGGCGACGCTCAACCACATCCTTGCGGTCGATCTTCTCTACCTCGATTTTCTCGAAGAGGGTGGTCTCGGTGCTGCCGCCCATGACGACTTCGTGCCCCTCGACGAGCCGGGGGCGTTGTTTGCGGTGCAGGTCGCAGCCGACCGGCGGCTGATCGCCTTTTGCGATAGACTGTCGGCCGACGACCTCGATCGGCAGGTTATCACCGACCGGCGCGAGGACGGCATGATCCCCGAGCGCATCGGCGACATCCTCGCCCATGTCTTCCTGCACGACATCCATCATCGCGGCCAGGTGCACGCCATGCTTTCGGGGACGTCGGTCAAGCCGCCGCAACTGGATGAGTTTCTGCTCTATTATGATGCGAAGCTGAGGGAGAGAGAGGTCGAGCGGTTGGGGCTCTAATTAATCGTCAAGCCGCTCGGCCCTTTCAGAGCAGCGGTGGCGCCGATTGGTCTTTCCTTGCCGGGGGGCGGCAAGAGACGCGCTACGACCCTGCCGCGCCGGGTGATTACGATCTCCTCGCCGGCATTTGCACGCCTGACGAGTTCCGACAGTTTGGCTCTGGCTTCCGTAATAGAGACGTGCACGGCTCGACCTCGCTAGGCCCAACCTTAAGCCAAAGCCGGGCCGCAGCGAGAGTAACCTTACGCCGCTTTGCCGTCCACCTTGATCACGCCGCGCTTGATCTGGTCCTGCTCGATCGATTCGAACAGCGCGCGGAAATTGCCTTCGCCAAAACCTTCGTCGCCCTTCCTCTGGATGAACTCGAAAAAGATCGGCCCGATCACGGTTTTCGAAAAGATCTGCAGCAGGATCTTGGTCGTGCCGCCATCGACGACGCCTTCTCCATCGATCAGGATGCCGTGCTTCTTCATCCGCTCGATCGGTTCGTCATGGCCGTTCACGCGGTCGTACGACATATCGTAGTAGGTCTCCGGCGGACCGGGCATGAATTTCAGCCCGTTCTCGGCCAGCCTGTCGGTGGCGGCATAGATCTCGTCGGTGCCGACAGCGATGTGCTGGATGCCCTCGCCATTGTACTTCTTCAGATATTCGGCGATCTGGCTGGTCTCGTCCTTGGACTCGTTGAGCGGAATGCGGATCTTGCCGCAGGGCGAGGTGATGGCGCGGCTCACCAGGCCGGTGATCTTGCCGTCGATGTCGAAGAAATGGATCTGCTTGAAGCCGAACAGATTGCGGTAGAAATCCCACCATTTGTCCATCTGGCCGCGATAGACATTGTGGGTCAGGTGATCGAGATAATAGAAGCCGACGCCTTGCGGCCGTGGGTCGCGAGCGCCCAGCCACTCGAACTCGGCATCATAGGCCGAACCCTTCTTGCCATAGGTCTCGATGAAATAGAGCAGCGAGCCGCCAATGCCGACGATTGCCGGCACGTCGAGCGCCTTGTCGGCGCCTTCGTAAGGCGTGGCGCCCTTGGCAACGGCATGGTCGAAGGCGTGCTTGGCATCGACCACCCGCCAGGCCATAGACGCAGCACAGGGGCCGTGCTTGTCGACGAACTTCATCGCATGCGAGCCGGGCTCGGCATTGACGACATAGTTGATGTCGCCCTGCCGCCAGATGGTGACGTCTTTCGTGCGGTGCTTGGCCACCGCGACATAGCCCATACGGGTGAACAGTTGAGCCAGTTTTTCCGGTTCCGGATGCGCGAATTCGACAAACTCGAAGCCGTCGGTGCCGGCCGGGTTGTCCTTGCCGATCCTGGCGGGCGGGGCGTCGTGCGGGAAGGGACCCATCATATTCCTCCGAAAGCTGGCCTGGCCTGAAAAGGCCATTTGACACGATCATAACGCGGAGGAGGCGCACGGTGCTTGCATTCAAACGCTTGAAATGATGATGTCATGCGTGAAGCGTGCATGACGTGAGGAAAAACCATGGATGAGGCGCGCATTGACCAGTTTGACCGCAAGATAATGGCGCTGTTGCAGGGTGATGCGCGGCTGACCAACAACGATCTTTCGGAGCGGGTGAACCTGTCGGCGTCGCAATGCTCGCGCCGCCGCCAGCGGCTGGAGGAGGACGGCTTTATCAAGGGCTATCGCGCCGTTCTCGACCGCGACAAGCTCGGTTTTTCCCTGGTCAACGTCATTTCGGTGACGCTCGCCACGCACAACCGCGACAATGCAAGGCGCTTCGGCGAGCTGGTGGCGCGGCTGCCCGAAGTGCAGGAAGCGCACGCGCTGACCGGTGAGATGGACTATATCCTGAAAGTGGTGACGCCCGACCTGAAGTCGCTGTCGGAATTCGTCAACGGCGTGCTCCTGCCACACGAATCCGTGCAGCACGTGAAGACAGCGATCGTGCTGGAGACGTTGAAGGAGACCGGCGCGCTGCCGATTTAAGCCCTGGCCGTTCAGCCCTTCGACTGCTGGATCAGCCCATAGAGATTGGTGCAGCGGGCGCCGGAGCGGCAATAGGCGAAGACCGGGCCGTCGAGCTCGTCGAGCGCTTCGGCCTGATCCTCGACATTCTCGGCGGTGATCTGGCCGCTGATGACGGGGATGTAGCGGAAGGCGAGCCCTGCGGCTTCGACCGCCGCCTTGACGGTGTCGGCAGAAGGCTGGCCGGGCTGTTCGTCATCGGGCCGGTTGCAGATGACGCTCTTGAAGCCGGCTTCCTTGATGGCGGCGACGTCCTCAGGCTGGATCTGGCCCGAAACCGAATAGTCCTCGCTGATTTCGCGGTATTCCATGGCAGCATCCTCGCAAACTGGTCAGGCGGCAGTCTTGCCACTCCCCGATATGGGCGGCAATCCGTACCGAAGGAATTCTCTGCCAAATAGACATTGCGTGGCGGAAAATCCAACCGGGCCGATGCGGCCCGGCTGGACGATCCTTCAAACTCAGCTGCCGAGAATGGCGCCTTTGATCTGACGGATGTTGTTGTGCATCATGTCGATATAGGTCGCGGCCGGGCCGTCGGGCTGCGACAGCGCATCCGAATAGAGCGTGCCGCCGACCTTGATGCCGGTTTCGCTGGCGATCTGTTCGATCAGGCGCGGGTTGGTGATGTTCTCGACGAAGATCGCAGCCGCCTTGTCCTGCTTCACCTGATTGACCAGTTTGGCGACGTCTGCGGCGGATGGCTCGGAGTCGGTCGAGATGCCTTGCGGGGCGAGGAAGGTCAGGCCGTATGCGTGTTCGAAATAGCCGAAGGCGTCATGCGAGGTGATGACGACGCGCTTGTTCTCCGGGATTGAGGCGATCGCCGCTTTCACTTCGCCTTCGACTGCGTCGAGCTTCTTCGTGTAGGTGGCGGCATTGGTCTGGTAGCTGACGCAGCCTTCCGCATCCGCCGCGCAGAAAGCCTCGGCGATGTTCTTCACGTAGATCCTGGCATTGGCGATCGACTGGAAGGCGTGCGGATCGGTGACCGTCTTGCCGCCGCCGGTGCCGGCACCTTCGGCCGCGTCGGCATCGGCGAATTCAGGTTTGAAATCGATCGGCGTCACGCCCTTGGTCAAGGTGATGATAGACGCCTTGGTGGCGCTGGCATCGACCAGCCGCTGCAGGAAACCTTCGAAATGCAGGCCGTTGACCAGAACGATGTCGGCCTTGGCCATGGCCACCGCATCGGCCGGGCTCGGCTCGTAGACATGGGCGTCGCCATCCGGCCCGACAATGGTGGTGACGTCGATGCGGTCGCCGCCGACATTTTTGGCGAAATCGGCAATGACGGTGAAGCTGGCGACCACTTTCAGCGGTGCGGCCAAGGCCGACGATGCGCCAAAAGCGGTTAATGTTATAACGCTCATCGCCAGGGCGGCATGGATCGATTTCAGCATAGACGGGTCTCCTTCTAGGGGCGGGGATCAGGCCGTTCTGTGACGGTGATG
Organism: Mesorhizobium sp. M0088; assembly: GCF_040322895.1. Taxonomy (NCBI): domain Bacteria; kingdom Pseudomonadati; phylum Pseudomonadota; class Alphaproteobacteria; order Hyphomicrobiales; family Phyllobacteriaceae; genus Mesorhizobium; species Mesorhizobium sp. M0088. The sequence goes on along the minus strand of NZ_JAMYUI010000021.1, from coordinate 32,457 downwards.
GATGATGCGCGCGCGCAGAATGCCGCGCGTGCCAAACAGGATCGAGGCGAAATAGACGACGCCGGCCGACAGGATTATGGCCGGGCCAGATGGCAGCGACGCGTGATAGGACAGAAGCAGTCCGGCGACGCAGGAGGCGAAGCCGATCAGCACCGCCAGCACGCACATCGGCTCGACGCGAACTGTCCAGAAGCGGGCGGCTGCGGCCGGCAGCATCATCAGCCCAACCGACAGAAGCGTGCCGAGTGCCTGGAAGCCGCCGACAAGATTGAGCACGACAAGGCCGAGGAAGATGAAATGCACCGGACTGCCGAGCCGGCTGACCGAGCGCAGGAACAGCGGGTCGAGGCATTCGGCGACCAGCGCCCGCCAGAAGATGGCGAGGCTGACCAGCGTCACCGCGACGATGCCGCCGATCAGCGTCAGGGCCTCATCGTTGAGCGCCAGCACGGTGCCGAACAGCACATGCATGAGATCGACGCTGGACCCGCGGATCGACACCATCAGCACGCCGATGGCGAGCGAAATCAGATAGAAGGCCGCCATCGACGCGTCTTCGCGCTGGATGGTGAAGCGCGAGACGGCGCCGGCGCCGAGCGCGACGATGACGCCGGCGATCAGGCCGCCGATGGTCATCGGCAGGATCTCCAGCCCATAGAACAGGAAGCCGGCGGCCGCGCCGGGCAGGATTGCATGCGCCATCGCGTCGCCCGACAGGCTCATGCGCCGCAGCATCAGGAAGACGCCGATAGGGCAGGCGCCGAGCGACAGCATCAGCGAACCGATCAAAGCCCGCTGCATGAAGCCGAAATCGGCGAAGGGCGCGATGACAAGGCCGTAAAGCATGTCCATCAGGCAGCCCTCGGTCCGACGCCGTGTCGATGGTCATGGTGATCGTGGCCATGGTGATCGTCACCATGAGCGTCCTCGCCCGGCTCGCACCAGGGTGCATTTTCTTCCCAAGCTTCGTGGAAGCGGCGGGCGCGCAACAGGTTGTCAGGTTTCAGCGTTTCCCTTGTTTCGCCCCAGGCGATCGGCTGGCGGGCGAGAAGCAGCGTTTCGGGGAAATTCTGCCGCACCAGGTCCAGATCGTGGACGACAACCATGATGGTGCGTTCCTCGCCGTGCCAGTGCTTGATCAGGGCAATGAGGTCGCCGACCGTCTTGGCGTCGACGGCGTTGAAGGGTTCGTCGAGCAGGATGAGGTCGGCGTCCTGCAGCAGGACGCGCGCAAACAGCGTGCGCTGCAACTGGCCGCCTGACAGCGTGTCGATCGGGCGCTTTTCAAAGCCGCCGAGGCCGACCGCCATCAGCGCCTTGCTGACGTCATCGCGATCTTCCTTGGTGTAGCGGCCAAGCAGGCCGCGTCGTGGCCACAGGCCGAGCGAAACCAGATCGACCACGCGCGCTGGAAAAGAGCGGTCGAGCTCCGATTGCTGCGGCAGATAGGCGGCACGTACACCGGGCGCGCGGATAACCTCGCCGGCCATTGGCTTCAGGACGCCGACAATGCCTTTCATCAGCGTCGATTTGCCGGAGCCGTTGGCGCCGACCACAGCGGTCAGCGAGCCCTTGCGGATGGTGCCGTCGAGATGATGGATCGCCGGATGGCTGCCGTAGCCAAGCGTCAGGTCGCGGAATGTCAGGCAGGTATTTGTCATTCTGCGATCCGTAGGCGGCGAAATCCGGCTGCTGGCAGCGGCCGATTGGATATGTGATGTTATTACATTAGTCAACAAGCCAATCCGGCGGAATTGCGGCCGCAGGGTCAACTTGCCGTGTGTGCATGCCATATGCCGTTGGCCCAAGGGGATTCGACCTGGCGACCTTGCCCCAAGCCGGCCGCGACTCTAAAGAAGCGCAACCGTCACAGGAAGGAACCATCCAATGAGCATTCGTCGCATCGATGTCGGCCCGCGCATGAGCCAGATCGTCATCCATGGCAATACCGTCTATCTGGCTGGTCAGGTCGGCCAGCCAACCGGCAACGTCGCTTCGCAGACCAGGGACATCCTGGCGACTGTCGACGAATTGCTGGCCAAGGCTGGCTCCGACAAGACCAAGATCCTGCAGGCGATCATCTGGCTGGCCGACATGAGTACCTTTGCCGAGATGAACGCGGAATGGGACAAGTGGGTGCCGCAGGGCAACACGCCAGCCCGTGCCACCGGCGAAGCAAAGCTCGCCACCCCGGACTATCTGGTCGAGATTATTATTACCGCCGCGATTTGAGTTTTTACCCTCCCCCTTGTGGGGAGGGTCGCTGCGAAGCAGCGGGGTGGGGGTCGGCGCCGCGCACCCCCCCCCCCATTGGCACCAATAGGGAGGACTAGAGGGGCGCGCGGCCCCCCCCCCACCCGGGGGGGGGGGGCGCCGCCCCCGGCGGCGGGGGGGCGCCCCCCGGCGCCGCACCCCCCACCCCGTTTCGCCACCATTGCTTCGCAATGCCGGCTCGCCGACCCTCCCCACAAGGGGGAGGGTGAAGAAAGACTACCCCTGCGGCCTGAACCTTGCCACCAGCGTGTGGCTTTCGGCTGTGTAGGTAAAGCGCACATGGGTGACCGGGTGCTCGGCGCTCCATGTCCGTCGCTCTACCACCAGGCACGGCGCGCCGGCTTCGATATCGAGTGCGGCCGCTATATGCCTGTCGGCGGCGACAGCGCGAATCCGGTGTTCGGCTTCGCTCCACGGCACGCGGCCGATCAGCCATGGTCCTGGTGCGATGGCCACGAATTCCTCGTCCGCTGCCTCGGGTACGGCGGTGAGGTTGATCAGCCGCTGTTCATGCGCGAACGGCCGCTCGCCGGCGAAATGCCCGCATTCCAGCGCCAGAACCGGTCCGGCCAAGCCCAATTCCAGCAGGGCGCGATCCTCGGCGCTGCTGCGCCTTTTGTGCCGAGCGACGCGCTCGTAGCGGTAAGGCAGGCCGAGCGCTTCGACCTCGATGCGGATATCGTGGATTTCCAGCACCGCCGCTTGCGACTGCGGCCGGCGCACAAAGCTGCCTGAGCGGCGGCGACGTTCGATCAGCCCGGCCTTGGCAAGCTGTGACAGCGCCTTGTTCACCGTCATGCGCGAGCAATTGTATTGCACGCTCAGTTCGTGCTCGAACGGGATGCGATGGCCGGGCGCCCAGGCACCGGACGTGATCTTCTCACTGATGTCGGTCAGGATGCGCTGGTGCAGCGAGCCGCCACCGTCCGCTACCACTGTGCCGGCCATGCTCATGCCGAAAGCGCCGTCATCACGCTGCGAAACCGCTCGGCGATAGCCTCTCGCTTCACATGCCTGCCGCCGCTGACCTGCTTGAGCCCATGCACCCAGACGCAGTCGACCTTGCCGCCATTGGCGAAGATCCAGGCGTCCAGGATCGCGTCGCCGCTCTTGCCGGCCAGCGAGGGATTTTTGGGATCGAGCGAGACGAGATCGGCGGATGCGCCGGCGGCGATCTGCGAGATGCCGGCGCCAAGGGCGACGCTGCCCCCGTCCAGCGCGGCATCGAACAGCGCCCGGCCGGTCGAGCCGCCCGCGACCGCCAGCACATTGCGGGCGCGGTGGGCGAGGCGTTGTGAATATTCGAGCTGGCGCAATTCATCGGGCAGGCCGATGAGCACGTTCGAATCGGAGCCGACGCCATAGCGGCCGCCATGTTCCCTGAACAGCGGCGCGGCAAAAGTGCCGTCACCGAGATTGGCCTCGGTGATCGGGCAAAGACCGGCGATGGCGCCGCTCCTGGCCATGGCAACGGTTTCAGCATCGGTCATGTGCGTGGCGTGGATCAGGCACCAGCGCTTGTCCACCTTGGCATGGCCAAGCAGAAATTCGACCGGCCGCGCGCCCGACCAGGCAAGGCAATCCTCGACCTCTTTCACCTGCTCTGCAATGTGGATGTGGATAGGCCCATCCGGCGCTAGGGCAGTCACCTCAATCAGTTCTTCCGGCGTCGCGGCGCGAAGGCTGTGCGGAGCGACGCCGACGACAGCTTGATTCAACGCGCGAACCGATTCGTGGCATTTCTCAACAAGCCGCGAGAACCGATTCACATCGTTGATGAATCGCCTCTGGCCTTCGTTTGGCGCGGCGCCGCCGAAAGACGAGTGCGCATAAAACACCGGCAACAGCGTCAGGCCGATGCCCGTCTCGCCGGCCGCCGCCGCAATGCGCTCGGCCATCTCGGCTGGGTTGGCGTAGGACTTTCCATCGCGGTCGTGATGCAGATAGTGAAATTCGCCGACGCGGGAAAAACCGGCCTCCAGCATCTCGACATAGAGTTGTGCGGCAACCGCCTCGACCTGATCGGGTGTCATCGACAGGGCGAAACGGTACATCACCTCGCGCCAGCTCCAGAAACTGTCGGCGGAGGGGCCGCGAAGTTCGGCAAGGCCGGCCATGCCGCGCTGGAAGGCGTGGCTGTGAAGGTTGGGCATGCCGGGCAACAGGATCGCGTGGCGTTCGTCGCCGGCTAGCGCGGTAGCTCCAGGCTCGACGGTCGTGATGCGTCCCTCGGCGAAGGTGAGCCGCACATTATCGCGCCAGCCATCGGGAAGGAGCGCCTGTTCCGCAAAGATCGCTGCCACTTTTCTCTCCGGTTCTCTGTCTCTCATGCGATGATGGCACTTGCAGTGCGTTTCAATATGTATATACATAATCGTCATCGATTGAAACGGAAAAGATGATGGCTGGACAGAGCAAAAGCCGGGCAGGGGATCTTCGTCTGTGGCGCAATGCGCGGCTAGCGACAATGGCCGACGGGTCTGCCGGACTTGGCGTCGTCGAACATGGCGCGGTCGCTGCGCGTGACGGCCGCATTGTCTATGCCGGCCTCGAGTCGGAGCTGCCCCCAACACTTGCCCGGGGCGCCGAGACGGTCGATTGCGAGGGCCGCTGGATCACGCCTGGCCTGATCGACTGCCACACCCATCTGGTCCATGCCGGCAACCGCGCCAACGAATTCGAGATGCGGCTGGCCGGCGCCACCTATGAAGAGGTCGCCCGGGCCGGCGGCGGCATTGTTTCGTCGGTCAAATCCTTGCGCGCCGCCAGCGAAGATGAACTGGTCACTCAATCGCTGCCGCGCCTCGATGCGCTGATCGCCGAAGGCGTGACCACCGTCGAGATCAAGTCCGGCTATGGCCTCGACCTCGAAAACGAGAAGAAGTCGCTGCGTGCCGCACGGCAGTTGGGCAACCAGCGGCCGGTGACAATCCGCACCACCTTCCTCGGCGCTCACGCGCTGCCGCCGGAAGCCAAGGGCGACAAGGACGCCTTTATCGATCTGGTCGCCAATGAGATTCTTCCAAAGATTGCCGCCGAGGGGCTGGCCGATGCGGTCGACGGGTTTTGCGAGGGCATCGCCTTTTCGCCGGAACAGATGGCGCGCGTCTTCGCTGCGGCAAAGGCGGCCGGCCTGCCGGTCAAGCTTCATGCCGACCAACTGTCCAATTTGCATGGCGCCGAACTCGCCGCCCGTTACGGTGCGCTGTCGGCCGACCATCTCGAATACACCGATGAGGCGGGTGCAGCGGCGATGGCCAAGGCCGGAACCGTGGCGACGATCCTGCCCGGCGCCTACTATTTCATCCGCGAAACCAAGAAGCCGCCGATCGGCCTGTTTCGCCAGCACGGCGTCAAGATGGCTGTCGCCACCGACAACAATCCCGGCACTTCGCCGCTGACCTCACTGCTTCTGACCATGAACATGGCCGCGACCCTGTTCGGCCTGACCGTCGATGAATGCCTTGCCGGCGTCACCCGGGAGGCCGCCCGCGCGCTTGGTTTGCTGGGAGAAACCGGCACGCTTGAGGTCGGAAAATCCGCCGACCTGGCGATCTGGAACATCGAGCGCCCCGCCGAACTCGTCTACCGCATGGGCTTCAACCCGCTGCATGCCCGCATCTGGAGAGGACAATGACCGAACTGACCCTGAAGCCCGGCAATGCGACGCTGGCCGACTGGCGCGCCATCTATCGTGGCGCCGTGCCCAAGCTGGACAATGCCTGCCGGCCAAAGATCAAGGCGAGCGCCGAGGCTGTCGCCAGGATCGTTGCCAAGGGCGAGCCGGTCTATGGCATCAACACCGGCTTCGGCAAACTGGCCAGCGTCCGCATCCCGGCCGAGGATCTCGAGACCTTGCAGCGCAACATCGTCCTGTCGCACGCCGCCGGCGTCGGAGAGCCGATGCCGGTTGCTGTCTGCAGGCTGATGATGGCGCTGAAGCTCGCCAGCCTGGCGCAGGGCGCGTCGGGTGTGCGGCCGCAGACCATCGAGCTGCTCGAAGCGATGCTGGCCAACGACGTCATCCCGGTGGTGCCGGCGCAAGGTTCGGTCGGCGCCTCCGGCGACCTCGCCCCGCTGTCGCACATGACGGCGGTGATGATCGGCGTCGGCGAATGCTTCACCCCGCATGGCCGTTTCCCGGCCAAGGTCGCCTTCGTCTCGCATGGATTGGAACCGGTGACGCTGGGCGCCAAGGAGGGCCTGGCGCTGCTCAACGGCACCCAGTTTTCGACCGCCTATGCGCTGGCCGCCTTGTTCGAGGCCGAAGTGCTCTACCAATCGGCGCTGGTCGCTGGTGCCCTGTCGACCGACGCGGCAAAAGGGTCCGACGCCCCCTTCGATCCGCGCATCCATGTGCTGAGAAAGCATCCCGGCCAGATCGAGACGGCCGACGCCCTGCGCAATCTGATGTCCGGCAGCGCCATCCGTGAATCGCATCGGGTTGGCGACGAACGTGTGCAGGATCCGTATTGCCTGCGCTGCCAGCCGCAGGTGATGGGCGCCGCACTCACCGTGCTGCGCCAGGCGGCCGACACGCTGGGCACCGAAGCCAATGGCGTCACCGACAATCCGCTGATCTTCGCCGAGGATGACACCGCGCTTTCCGGCGGCAATTTCCACGCCGAGCCGGTCGCCTTCGCCGCCGACATGATCGCGCTCGCCGTCTGCGAGATCGGTTCGCTGTCGGAACGCCGCATCGCCATGCTGGTCGATCCGGCACTGTCCGGCATGCCGGCCTTCCTGACGCCGAAGCCCGGCCTGAACTCCGGCTTCATGATTCCGCAGGTGACGGCGGCGGCGCTTGTCTCGGAAAACAAGCAGAAAGCCTATCCGGCCAGCGTCGATTCGATTCCCACATCGGCCAACCAGGAAGACCATGTTTCGATGGCCGCGCACGGTGCGCGCCGGCTGATCGGCATGGTCGAGAACGCCACCGCCGTGATCGGCATCGAATTGCTGGCCGCGGCCCAAGGCTGCGATTTCCATGCGCCGCTGGCCTCGAGCGGCGCCCTGGAGGCAGTGCGCAAGCTGGTCCGGGCCGAAGTGCCGCATCTCGACAATGACCGCCATTTCCACCCCGATATGGAAAAAGCCATCGCCATGGTGCGCAGCGGTGCGGCCATCGAGGCCGCCGGCGGCGTGGCTCTGCCGTCGGTTTCCGGAGCGATGTGATGGCAAACGCGCCCTGGCTGACGGTCACGCCCGGCACAGCGCCGTTGCTGGTGTCGATACCGCACACCGGCATCGACCTCGCCGGCCTTGAGAATCGGCTGGTCTCGCCCTGGCTCGGCCGCCGCGACTGCGATTGGTGGATCGACAATCTCTATGACTTTGCTGCCGGCCTCGGGGCGACGGTGGTGCACACCGCGATCTCGCGCACCGTCATCGACGTCAACCGCGATCCCTCCGGCGCCTCGCTTTACCCCGGCCAGGCGACGACCGGCCTTTGCCCGACCGAGACTTTCGATGGCGATCCGCTCTATCGCGAGGGCGAAGAACCGGGGCCGTCGGAGATCGACGAGCGTCGCGAGAAATTCTTCGTGCCCTACCATGCCGCCTTGCAGGTCGAAATCGACCGGTTGCGTGGCTTGCACGAAAAGATCGTCCTCTATGACTGCCACTCGATCCGTTCAGTGCTGCCGCGCCTGTTTGAAGGTACGCTGCCGGTTTTCAACCTCGGCACCAATGACGGTAGGAGCGCCGATCCGACGCTGCAGGCGATGGTCGGCCAGATCATGGCCGAAACCGGTGAAACCTTTGTCATCAACGGCCGCTTCAAGGGCGGCTGGATCACACGCCATTTCGGCCAGCCGCAACAAGGCGTGCATGCGCTGCAGATGGAACTCTCCAACCGCGGCTATATGCGCGAGCCAGATGGCAAGGGTACGCCGGACAATTGGCCGGTGCCCTATGACGCCGAGTTCGCAGCACCGATCCGCGCCACGCTGCGGAAAATCCTCGAGACCGCGACATCCTGGGCGCGCGTCTGACATCAGGTCCTTTATGGAGTGACGCCATGAACAATCCTCGCCACAACATCCGCGAAGTCCGCAGCCCGCGCGGCACCGAAATCAGCGCGCGCTCCTGGCTGACGGAAGCGCCGCTGCGCATGCTGATGAACAATCTCGACCCGGATGTTGCTGAAAATCCCAACGAGCTGGTCGTCTATGGCGGCATCGGCCGGGCGGCGCGCACCTGGAACGACTTTGACCGCATCGTCGCCTCCTTGAGGACGCTGGCCGATGACGAGACTTTGCTGGTGCAGTCGGGCAAGCCGGTCGGCGTCTTCCGCACCCATCCGGACGCCCCGCGTGTGCTGATCGCCAACTCCAATTTGGTGCCGCACTGGGCGAATTGGGAAAAGTTCAACGAGCTCGATAAGAAGGGCCTGATGATGTACGGCCAGATGACGGCCGGCTCGTGGATCTACATCGGCACGCAAGGCATCGTGCAAGGCACCTACGAGACCTTCGTCGAGGCCGGCCGCCAGCACTACGGCGGCAATCTCAAGGGAAAATGGATCCTGACCGGCGGTCTCGGCGGCATGGGTGGCGCCCAGCCGCTCGCCGCCGTCATGGCCGGCGCCTGCTGCCTGGCGATCGAATGCAACCCGGACTCGATCGATTTCCGCCTGCGCACCCGCTACGTCGACGAGCGCGCCGACACGCTCGACGAGGCGCTGGAAAAGATCGAACGCTGGACCAAAGCCGGGGAGGCGAAGTCGGTCGGCCTGCTTGGCAATACGGCCGACATCGTGCCGGAGATGTTCAGGCGTGGCATTCGCCCCGATATGGTCACCGATCAGACCTCGGCGCATGATCCCATCAACGGCTACCTGCCGAAGGGCTGGACGATGGCCGAGTGGCGCGAGAAGCGCGTCAGCGACCCCAAGGTGGTCGAGAAGGCGGCACGCGCTTCCATGCGCGAACATGTCGAGGCGATGGTGGCGTTCTGGAACGCCGGCGTGCCGACGCTCGACTACGGCAACAACATCCGCCAGGTGGCCAAGGAGGAGGGGTTCGACAACGCCTTTGCCTTCCCCGGCTTCGTGCCGGCCTATATCCGCCCGCTGTTCTGCCGTGGCATCGGGCCGTTCCGCTGGGCAGCCCTTTCCGGCGATCCTGAGGATATCTACAAGACCGACGCCAAGGTGCGCGAACTGACGCCCGGCAACACCCATCTGCACAACTGGCTCGACATGGCGCGCGAGCGCATTGCCTTTCAAGGATTGCCGGCGCGCATCTGCTGGGTCGGCCTTGGCGACCGCCACAGGCTCGGCCTCGCCTTCAACGAAATGGTGGCCAAGGGTGAGCTGAAGGCGCCTGTCGTCATCGGCCGCGATCACCTCGATTCCGGCTCGGTCGCCTCGCCGAACCGAGAAACGGAATCCATGAAGGACGGCTCGGACGCTGTGTCCGATTGGCCGCTGCTCAACGCGTTGCTCAACACGGCGTCCGGCGCCACCTGGGTGTCGCTGCACCATGGCGGCGGCGTCGGCATGGGTTTCTCGCAGCACGCCGGCATGGTCATCGTCGCCGACGGTACGCGGGACGCCGCCAGGCGCCTGGAGCGGGTGTTGTGGAACGACCCGGCGACCGGTGTCATGCGCCATGCCGATGCCGGCTACGACATCGCCGTCGAATGCGCCAAGGAGCACCAGCTCAATTTGCCCGGCATTCTCGGCTGATTGGCTGAGCCGATGCGCATCCTGCGGGCAGCCGAATACCGGTCGATGCCGTGGAAGAACGGCGGCGGCGTGACGACGGAAATCGCCGTTTCGCCCTCGGGTGCCGGTCTCGACGACTTCGACTGGCGCGTCTCGATGGCGCGCGTCGAATTGAGCGGGCCGTTCTCGCAATTCGTCGGTATCGATCGCACGCTTGCCGTGCTCGAAGGCGAGGGCATCGTCCTTGAGATTGCCAGCCACCCGCCGACATCCATAAACAGGACGACGGCCCTGTTTTCTTTCCCTGCCGACGTGCAGACCTCGGCTGCGCTGATCGGCGGGCCGATCACCGATCTCAATGTCATGACCCGCCGAAGCCGGGTGACGCATTCGGTCGAACGCCTGGTGATTTCGGCCCCCGTGGAAGTCCGGACTGAAGCCGGCACAACGCTCATCCTATGCTTGGACGGCGACGTCAGCGTGCCCGCCGCTGAACCGGTCCGCCTCGGTCCGCTCGACACGCTGCTGTCCGGTCCGGTCAGCACCGGCCTGCTCGTCCAACCCGCCCATGAGGCAACGCTGTTCGTGATCCGGATAGGCTCTGTCGCCGGCAACGATTAACGCTTGTTTCCAAACATGATCGCGGCACCGGCGAAATATAGCGTAAGCTGCTGGCGGCATCACGAAAAAGCCCGAATCCTCTCCGCCGATCTGGCCTGGCGGGAAGTGGGGTGCTTGTCTTTGAGTTTTGCTGAGAGACGACGCCCTGTCGTGGTGCGGAAACAAACTTTCGGCAAGTGGGGTTTATGCAACCAATTGCATTTGAACCGGTTTTAGGGCCATTGCCGTGGCGGTGACGCCGCTCAGTGCCCGCTTACGGAATTTTCAATGAATATTCAGACGAATCCTGCCCAAATCGAGAAGACAAGCGCGAGCTTCCCGGCCATCACGGAAGAGCCGATTCGATCCAACTTTCTGCCCGAAGAGCGTCTTCGTGTGCTTGGCGAAAGCCTGGCAAAAGGCGACCTCACCGATCTATTCGGCCTGACGCCCTTTGATTTTCAGGCCCGTATCCGGGACAGCGCCGAGAAGATCCTGGAAGTCTACCGGTCGACCAATGCGGCGCAGGCGAGGGGCGAGACGATCACGCCGGCGGCACAATGGCTGCTCGACAACAATTACCTGGTCGAAGAGACCATTTTCCAGGTCAAGCGCGACCTGCCGCGCCGCTTCTATCGCCAGTTGCCGACCTTGAAACTACCTGACGGCGGCAGCGTGCCGCGCGCGCTGGCGCTGGCCTGGACCTATGTGGCGCATTCGGACAGTTCCGTTTCGGCGACGATGTTCAAGTCCATCGTCCAGGGTTTCCAGTCGGTCGAGCCGCTGAAGATCGGCGAACTCTGGGCGCTGCCTTCGCTGTTGCGCTTCGTCCTGATCGAAAATCTCCGCCGGCTGGCCGTCAGGGTCAATCGCACCCGCCAGATGCGCCAGATCGCCAACGATGTGGCCGACAAGGTCCTGGCGACCGACGACAGCGCCGACCGGCAGTCGATCCTGTCCAATTTCAGCGCGCATGCGCAGGACACCACCTTCGCCACCCAACTGCTCTACCGCCTGCGTGATGGATCGCAGAATGCCGGCAAGGCTCTGGAATGGCTGGAAGGCGAGCTCGAAAAGACCGGCTCCGATGCCGAGGAAATCATCATTTCCGAACATCACACGCTGTCCAGCGGCAATGTGACGACGGGCAACATCATCCGCGGCCTGCGCCTCATCAACGACGTCGACTGGACGGTGTGGTTCGAAGGCGTCAGCCGCATCGACACCGTGCTGCGCGAGCGCACCGATTTCGCCGCGCTCGACTTCTTCTCGCGCGATCAGTACCGGACCGCGATCGAGGAATTGGCGCGCCGCTCGAACCTTTCGGAATATCGCGTTGCCGAGAAGGCCATCGAGTTGGCCGGCCACGCTGCCAGCGATGGTGACGGCGACGCCGTTTTAACCGGGTCCGCCCACACCGATGTCGGCTTCTTTCTCGTCGGCCCACGCCGGCTCGAGCTGGAGAAGGCGATCGGCTATCGACCCACCATCAGCCAGACAGTCAAGCGTGCCTTCCGCAAGACCGGCTGGCTCGGCATCGTCGTACCGGTGTTTGCGCTGACGGCCCTGCTTCTCGTCCTCTCCGGCAACGCGCTTGCCAATCTCGGCCTGTCAGTGCCCTCGATCGTCCTGATGCTGGCGCTGTTTGCCGTGCCGGCCAGCGAGGGCGCGCTCGCCTTCTTCAACACGGTCGTATCGCTGTTCCTGAAACCGACGCGTCTCGTCGGCTACGATTACCGACACGGCGTTCCGCCCGAGGCTCGCACGCTGGTGGTGGTGCCGTCGCTGATCGGCTCGCGCGACGATGTCGAGGAAAACATCCGCAATATCGAGGTGCATCATCTCGCCAACACGGCCGATGAAATCCATTTCGCGCTGCTGTCGGACTGGCCAGACTCGAAGACCGAGATCGATGCGGCGGACACCGAAATCCTCGAATTCGCCCGTACCGAAATCGCCCGTCTCAACGCCCGCTATCCCTCCGAAGGCGCGCCGCGTTTCTACATCCTGCACCGGCGCCGGCTGTTCAATGCGGCGCAAGGGGCCTGGATGGGCTGGGAGCGCAAGCGCGGCAAGCTGCACGAGCTCGATCTTCTGCTGCGCGGCGACAGCGACACCACGTTCCTGCCGCTCGACGTGCCGCTGCCGGAGAATGTCGTCCATGTGATGACGCTCGATGCCGACACGCGCACCACCCGTGACGCGGTCGCCACCCTCGTAGGCAAGCTCTGCCACCCGCTCAACCGGCCGCATTTCGATGCCAGCAAGCGCGTCGTCACCGCCGGCTACGCGATCCTTCAGCCGCGCATCACCGCGTCGCTGACATCAGGCGACGATGCGTCGTTCTTCCAGCGGGTGTTTTCGGCCAATCGCGGCCTCGACCCTTATGTCTTTGCCGTGTCCGATCTCTATCAGGACGTCTTCGGCGACGGGTCCTTCACCGGCAAGGGCCTCTATCACGTCGACGCCTTCGAGGCCGCCCTGCAGGGCCGCATCGAGGAAAACACCATCCTCAGCCATGATCTGCTGGAAGGCGCGCTGGCGCGCGCGGCGCTGGTCACCGACGTCGAACTGGTTGAGGACTATCCGACCCGCTACTCGGTCGACGCCTCGCGCCACCATCGCTGGGCGCGCGGCGACTGGCAGTTGCTTGGCTTCATGCTCGATCCGCGCTCCGGCGTGCCGGCGCTGTCGCGCTGGAAGATGATCGACAATCTGCGCCGCTCGCTGACGCCGATCTTCTGGGTGATGGCGGCGATCGCCGGCTGGACGCTGCTGCCCTTCACGCAGGCCGCGCAATGGCAGGCCCTGCTGATCCTCAGCCTGTTCATGGCGCCGACATTCGATATCGTCAACGCCATCCTGCCCAAGAGCGGCGACCAGACGCCACGCGGCCATTTCTCGGCTCTGGCGCGCGACGTCGCCTTCGGCACCGCCATGGTGGCGCTGAAGATCGTGCTGATGGCGCACAATGCCTGGATGATGGGCGATGCCATCGTGCGTACGCTCTACCGGCTGTTCGTCAGCCGCCAGAACCTTTTGGAATGGCGCACCGCCTCGCAGGCGCACAAGGCGGGCGACAACGATGTCGGATCGTATTACGGCATGATGTATGGCGCCGTGATCATCGGCTTCGTCGGTCTTGCCATTCCGGTGTTGGCCGATTCGACCGGCGCCTTCGTGGCCTTCTTCTTCGCCCTGTTCTGGATTGGCTCGCCGGCCATCGCCAGCTGGATCAGCCGTTCGGCTGAAACCGAGGATCGGCTGCGCATATCGCAGGCCGACATCCATACGTTGCGCACGGTGGCGCGGCGCACATGGCACTATTTCGAAAGCTTCGTAACGGCAGAGCATCACCATCTGCCGCCGGACAATTTCCAGGAAAGCCCGGCGCCGGTGGTGGCGCCGCGCACCTCGCCAACCAACATCGGCGTCTACCTGCTGTCCGTCGTTTCCGCCCGCGACTTCGGCTGGATCAGCCTGTCCGACGCCATCACCCGCATCGACGCCACCATGGCGACGATCGAGGGCATGCCGCGTGAGCGCGGTCACCTCTTCAACTGGTACGACACGACGACACTGAAGCCGCTCTATCCGCTCTACATCTCGGCTGTCGACAGCGGCAATCTCGCTGGCCATCTGGTGGCGGTGGCTGCGGCCTGCGCCGAATGGGCCGAAGCACCTTCCGTCCATCTCCAGGGCGATTTCGAAGGCATTCTCGACACGGTCACCATTCTCAGCGAAAGCCTCGATGATCTGCCCGACGACCGCCGTCAGTTGCGCCCGCTGCGCCAGCGTCTCGCCGACCGCCTCGACGGCATGCGGCGCGCTGTCGACACGATCAAGGCGCAGCCCGAAATGGCGTCGATCCGCACCATCAACCTGGCTGTGCTGGCCGGCGAGATCCGCAAATTGGCCACCGCCATCCATACCGAGGCGGTGTCGCCCCAGAGCGACGTCATCGTCGACTGGGCGGCAAGGCTGGAAGCCACCTGCGAAGCGCACGTCCATGACGCGCACAGCGACGACAATGCCGTCGAGGCGCTGCGTGCCAAGCTGCTCACCTTGCGCGAGCGCACGCGCCGTTACGCCTTCGAGATGGATTTCTCCTTCCTGATGCGGCCGGAGCGCAAGCTGTTGTCGATCGGCTACCGGGTCGAGGAACACCAGCTCGACGAGAGCTGCTACGACCTTCTGGCTTCCGAAGCCCGGCTGACCAGCCTGTTCGCCATCGCCAAGGGCGACCTGCCGACCGAGCACTGGTTCCGGCTTGGCCGGCCGATCGTCGAAATCGGTTTCCAGGGCGCCCTGATGTCCTGGTCCGGCTCGATGTTCGAATATCTGATGCCGCCGCTGGTGATGAAGGAGCCGCAGGGCTCGATCCTCAACCAGACCAGCAAGCTGATCATCAAGCGCCAGATCCAGTATGGCCGCCAGAAGAACGTGCCGTGGGGCATTTCGGAGGCCGCCTACAATGCGCGCGACCGAGAACTGACCTACCAATATACAAATTTCGGCGTTCCAGGCCTCGGGCTGAAGCGCGGCCTTGGCCAGAACACGGTGATCGCGCCTTACGCCACCATACTGGCGGCCCAGTTCAATCCGCGTGAAGCCGTGCTGAATCTCGCCCGATTGCGGGAGATCGGGGCGCTCGGCCGCCACGGCTACTACGACGCCGTCGACTTCACGCCGCAGCGCGTGCCGGAAGGCACGGATCATGTCGTCGTCCAGAACTACATGGCCCACCATTCGGGCATGTCGATCGCGGCGGTTGCCGACGCCATCTTCGAAGGTCGCATGCGCGACCGCTTCCACAGCGATCCGGTCATCGAATCGGCCGAACTCTTGCTGCAGGAGAGGGCGCCGCGCGACATCCCGACCGCGACCGTCAGGACCGAGGCCGACGAACGCTCCAAGGACGAGACCGAAGTCGACAGCCCCGACACCCGCATCGTGCTCAATCCGCTGCAGTCGCTGCGGTCGACCAACGTCATGTCGAACGGCCGCTATTCGGTGATGGTCACCGCGACCGGCTCGGGCTACAGCCGCTGGGGCGATCTCTCCGTCACACGCTGGCAGCCGGATCCGACCGAGGACCGGCTCGGCTCCTACATCTTCCTGCGTGACGCCGGTTCCGGCGACTGGTGGTCGGCTACGGCCGAGCCGAAGCGCGCCGCCGAGGAAAAGGCGCAGACCTTGTTCTCCGACGACAAGGCGAGCTTCGTCAAATCCGTGGGCACGTTGCGCTCCGAGGTCGAATGCATTGTCATCTCGGAAGGCAATGGCGAGGGCCGTCGGGTCACGCTCTACAATGACGGTCCGTCCGACCGTCACATCGAAGTGACCTCCTTTGCCGAACTGGTGCTCGGCCTGGAGGCGTCCGACAACGCGCATCCGGCATTCTCGAAGATGTTCGTGGAAACCGAAATCTCTGCCAACAACGCGGCGATCTTCGCCACGCGGCGCAAGCGCGAGACCAGCGAGCCCGATATCGCCATGGTGCATTTCGTCACCGATCCGTCCGGATCGGCGCGCGATGCCGAGGCCGAAACCGACAGGCGCGCCTTCATCGGCCGTGGCCGTACCATCGTCGATGCGGCCGCTTTCGACCCGGGCGCCAGGCTGGGCGGCCACTCAGGCTTTACGCTCGATCCCGTCGCCTCGCTGCGCCGCCAGGTGCGCGTGCCGGCCAACAAGAAGATATCGCTGACCTTCTGGACCGTCGTCGGCGCTGGCCGCACCGAGCTGGACGAAGCCATCGCCCGCCTCGACCATCCGGAGAGCTTTGCCCGCCAGGCCATGCTTGCCTGGACGCGCAGCCAGGTGCAGACCCGCCATATGGGCCTCAGTCTGACCGATGCCGCCAATGTGCAGAAGCTGGCGCGCTATCTGATCTATCCGGATCCGTTCCTGCGTCTTCCCGCTGAATCCATCGCCTCGGGGCTGGGCAAGCAGTCGAGCCTTTGGCCGACAAGCATTTCCGGCGATTTCCCGATCTTCCTGGTCAGGATCGGCGATGTCGCCGATCTCGAAATCGTTGCCCAGGCGCTGCGTTTCCAGGAATATATGCGCACCCGCGGCATGATGATCGACTTCGTCGTCGTCAACGAGCAGGCGTCCTCCTATGTCCAGGACCTGCAGCGGGCGGTCGAGACGCTGTGCGAAAACAGCCGCCTGCGCGGCAAGGAGCTCGGACCTCGCCAGCACATATTCGCGGTGCGCCGCGATCTCATGGACGAAACCACCTACAAGACGCTGCTCGCTGTCGCCCGGGTGGTCCTGCACACGCGCAACGGCACCATCTTCGACCAGATCGAGCGCGCCGAGGCCGCGGCTCTGCAGGCGCGCGACGCTCTGGCAGCATTGCCAATTCCGCGTGAATTGCCGTCGCCGACACCCACGACGCATACTCCTGCCTCGCAGGCAGTGGCCAATGTCAGCGCCGATGGAAGCGGTCTCAGCCAGTGGAACGGCTTTGGCGGTTTCGACGGCGACGGGCGGCATTATGTCGTGCGCCTGGCCGGCCGGCGCACGACGCCGCAGCCGTGGATCAACGTCGTCTCCAACGCCTCGTTCGGCTTCCATACCTCCGCCGAGGGCGCTGCCTTCACCTGGAGCCGAAACAGCCGCGACTACCAGTTGACGCCGTGGTCGAATGATCCGGTCTCGAACCGGCCGGGCGAGGGCCTCTATATCTACGATCAGGCCAGCGGCAAGGCATTCTCGCCGCTCGCTGCCGTGGTGCGCGATCCCACGATGACCTACGAGGCTTGGCACGGCCAGGGTTTCTCGACCTTCCGCTCGAAGCGCGGACCATTGTCGATGGATCTCACCCATGTCGTCGATCCGGTCGATCCGCTGAAGATCTCGCGGCTGCGCATCCAGAATTCCGGTTCGGTGCCGGCGCGGCTGCGTGTCTATGCCTATGCCGAATGGGTGCTCGGCGGGCACCGGTCGCGCACTGCGGCAACCATCGTCCCGTCGCGGGATGCCGCCAGCGGGGCGCTGCTGGCACAAAACCCCTACGGGCTGGATTTCGGCGAGCGCGTTGCATTCCTCGCGGCTGACGGCGGCGTTCATTCGGTGACGACAGACCGGACGGAGTTCCTGGGCCGGCATGGCTCCAGCGAGCTGCCGCAGGCGGTGCTGAGTGGTGCAGCGCTGTCTGGCCGTGTCGAGGCCGGCGACGATCCATGCGCGGCGATTGCCCGCGACGTCGAGATCCCGGCTGGCGGCGACGTGACGCTGCTCTGGCTGCTCGGTGACGCCGAGTCCGCCGAGGAGGCGAGCGCGCTGGTGCAGGAGCATAAGGTCAAGGACTTCGACCAGCGGTTGGCCGACAATGAGCGCGAATGGCGCGGCTTCCTCGACACCATCCAGGTCGAGACGCCGGACAAGGCGCTCGACGCCATGGTCAATCACTGGCTGCCCTATCAGAGCCTGGCCTGCCGCATCCGTGCCCGCTCCGCCTTCTATCAGGCCAGCGGTGCCTTCGGCTTCCGCGACCAGTTGCAGGATACGCTGGCGCTGCTGGCGCATGACCCGCAACTGGCGCGCGACCAGATCCTCAATGCGGCACGGCGGCAGTTCCCCGAAGGCGACGTGCAGCACTGGTGGCTGCCGCGCACGGGTGCTGGCGTACGCACGCTGATCTCCGATGACGTGGTCTGGCTTGCCCACGCCACGGCGCGCTATTTGCTGGTCACCGGCGATGCCACCATCCTCAAGGAGCAATTGGCGTTCATCGATGGACAGCCGCTGGGCGATGGCGAACACGATGCCTTCTTCACCCCGGAAATCTCGAAGAAGACGGCGTCGCTCTACGACCATTGCGCGCGTGCGCTCGATCTCGCCATCAAGCGCAGCAGCCCCGCGGGCCTGCCGCTGATCCTCGGCGGCGACTGGAACGACGGCATGAACCGCGTTGGCGAGCACGGCAAGGGCGAGAGCGTCTGGCTCGGCTGGTTCCTGCTGAAGACGCTGGGCGATTTCGCCCCCGTCGCCAAGGCCGAGGGCGATGCCAAGCGAGCACAGGCCTGGGCAAAGCATGCCGATGTGCTGAAGCGGGCGCTTGAGAGCACCGCATGGGACGGCGAATGGTACCGGCGCGGCAGTTTCGACGACGGCACCCCTTTGGGGTCTCGCAACTCGCAGGAGTGCAAGATCGACTCGATCGCCCAGTCCTGGAGCGTGCTTTCGGGAGAGGGCGATCCGGCACGGTCGACCACCGCGATGGAGCAAGCAACGAAGCTGCTTGTGGACGACAAGCTGAAGATCGTCAAACTGTTCACGCCGCCCTTCTCGAAGACGGAGAAGGACCCGGGTTACATCAAGAGCTATCCGCCCGGCGTGCGCGAGAATGGCGGCCAGTACACCCATGCCGCCACATGGTTCGTCATCGCGCTCGCCGAGATGGGGCAGGTCGACGAGGCCTATCGCTGTTTCTCGATGCTGAACCCCGTCAACCATGCGACCGACGAGGCCACGGCCGAGCACTATCGTGTCGAGCCCTATGTCGTGGCGGCCGATATCTATGCCGGGGACGACAACGCCGGCAACGGCAAGGGCGGCCGTGGCGGCTGGACCTGGTACACCGGCTCTGCCGGCTGGCTCTACAGGGCTGCTGTCGAAGGCATCCTGGGCATCGAGCGGCGCGGCAAGCGTGTCCAGTTCAAGCCGAAGCTGCCGAGCCACTGGGACGGCTACTCGGCAAATCTCAAAATGCTGGGGGCGGAACTCAAGGTTCGCGTCATCCGCGACAATAAGGCCAAGGCCGTGTCGCTGCAGGTGAATGGGACAAAGGCCAAGGGTTCGGCAGTCGAACTGAAGGACGGCGAAGTTGCCGAGGTGGTCATCCGGATCCCGGCTTGATGCATGTTGCTCAAAAACTATGCGCTCGGGCCTGGAATCCGGGGCGCGATTTTGCCGCCACGGCGGGATGAGAGGCACCGTCCCGCCTGGCGTTGCTGCCTGCCGATTGAGGGGCACGTCGCCGAGAAGTCCATGAAATCAAAGGCTTGAGGCGCCCCCTATGGGCCGCCACGGGCAGTGAGGGTTTGGCCACCCTTCGCCCGGAGGGGCATTCTGCAGCTTTGTTTCGCTCTATACTTCACGAAAGGCGATTTCGGCCTTGGTCATCCGCCCGACATTGTTGCTGATTAAAATTGTGGCAGCACGTGCCAACTGCCATGATTTCGCCGCATGCCTGACATTTTACCTGTCTTCTCAAACCGTTAGGTGATCACGGCAGATTTCGGAACGTCGCCATCTTTTGTTCGCTCTAAGGGAACTGAAGGGGTACACGGCCATTGTTTTGCGACGTATCAACCGGTACGAATAAAATGATGCAGTGCACAATAAACAGCGTGGCGGAGTAACTGGGGTGACCCTTCTGCAAATCTACTGGCGAGCACTCGGTTATCTGGCCGCGGACAGGAAACGCGTTGCGTTGATCTGTTCGGCCAACGTGGCTCTCGCCATCGTAGCGCTTCTCGAGCCGATCATGTTCGGTCGCGTCATCGGCGCCATTTCCGAGCGTGGCTCTGTCTTCACCACGCTGGTCATGTGGGCCGGTCTCGGCGCCTTCAACATCGTTGCCTTCGTCATGGTGGCGCGCGGCGCTGACCGTTTTGCCCATGCTCGGCGCAGCGAAGTGCTTTGCGAGTCCTTCGAGCGCGTGATCACCATGCCGCTCGCCTGGCACCATCAGCACGGCACCTCCAATGCGCTGCATACGATGCTGCGCGCCGTCGAAACCCTGTTCAGCCTTTGGCTCGAATTCATGCGCCAGCATTTGTCCACGGCTGTCGCCCTCGTACTGCTGGTTCCGACCGCGATCAGCATGGACCTGCGCATGTCGCTGGTGCTGCTTGGCCTCGGGCTGCTCTATGTCGGCATCGGCCGGATGGTCATGCGCCGCACCAAGGCGGGCCAGGCTGCGGTCGAGCGCCACTACCACAAGGTGTTCGCGCATGTGACCGACTCGGTCAGCAACGTTGCGGTGCTGCAGAGCTACAATCGCCTCGGCCACGAGGCCGATACGCTGCGCCGCTACGTCAAGAACCTGCTCGACGCGCAGAACCCTGTTCTCGACTGGTGGGCGCTGGCCAATGCCTTGCACCGTCTGTCATCGGCAATCTCGATGCTGATCGTGTTGTCGATCGGCTCCTATCTCGTCACTCGTGGTCAGTTGGGTGTCGGCGACGTCATTGCCTTCACCGGTTTTGCCACGATGTTGATCGCACGCCTCGACCAGATGTCGGCTTTCGCCAACCAGATTTCCGAGGCCCGTGCCAAGCTCGAGGATTTCTACCATCTCGAGGACTCCGCGGCTGATGCCGCCGAGCCGGACGGCCTGCGCGATCTTGCCAACGTCACCGGCCATGTCCGCTTCGAGAATGTCGGCTTCGAATTCGTCAATTCCGGCCAAGGCATCGACGACGTGTCCTTCGAGGTGCAGGCCGGCCAGACCGTCGCCATCGTTGGCCCGACGGGCGCGGGCAAGACCACGCTCATCAACCTGCTGCAGCGTGTCTTCTCGCCGTCCCATGGCCGCATCCTGATCGACGGCATCGACACCCGCACCGTGACCCGCAAGTCGGTGCGCCATTCGATTGCCACCGTGTTCCAGGATGCCGGGCTGCTCAACCGCTCGATCGAGGACAACATCCGTGTTGGCCGCGCCGATGCAAGCAATGACGAGATCCATGCCGCCGCCAATGCGGCTGCCGCACAGGACTTCATCCTGTCCAAGAGCAATGGCTACGACACGGTGGTTGGCGAACGTGGCGGGCAGCTCTCGGGCGGCGAACGTCAGCGCATCGCCATTGCCCGCGCCGTGCTGAAGGACGCACCGATCCTGGTGCTCGACGAGGCGACCAGCGCGCTCGACGTCGAGACCGAGGACCGCGTCAAGGAAGCGATCGACGAGCTGCGCCGCGACCGCACGACCTTCATCATCGCCCACCGCCTGACCACCGTTCGCGACGCCGATCTGGTCGTGTTCATGGACAAGGGCAGGGTGGTCGAGATGGGCGGCTTCACCGAGCTGTCGCTGCGCAATGGCCGCTTCGCCAGCCTGCTGCGCGCCGGCGGCCTGCTCAACGACGAGGAGGTTCGCCGCCTCAGCCGCACCGTGCAGCAACAGCAGGAAGCGGCTGCCTGAGCCTCTTTCTTTTACCTCCCCCTTGTGGGGAGGTCGGACCGTAGGTCCGGGTGAGAGTACAGGCACGGCCGCCCCAATTGCGTCTGCGACACCACCGCTCGATTGCCCCGAACGCCGCGGCGGTTTATGTAGAACCGCATGAGCGATACGACTTCACGCCTGACCGGCTGGATGGACCTCGCCAACCCGACGCGCTTCGTCGGGCTGGCGGACAAGGTCGTGCCATGGCTGGCCACGATCGCCACACTGATCCTCGCCGTGGGGCTCTATATGAGCTTCGCCGCGCCTGAGGATTTCCAGCAGGGCATCACCGTCCGCATCATGTATATCCACGTGCCTTTCGCCTGGCTCGCCATGATGTGCTACACGCTGATGGCGGTCTCGGCGCTCGGCACGCTCGTCTGGCGGCATCCGCTGGCCGATGTCGCGCTGAAATCAGCCGCACCCATCGGCGCCGTCTTCACCGCGCTGGCGCTGATCACCGGTTCGATCTGGGGCAAGCCGATGTGGGGCACCTGGTGGGTCTGGGATGCTCGGCTGACCTCGGTGTTCGTGCTGCTCCTGATGTATCTCGGCATCATCGCGCTGACCCGCGCGCTCGACGATGCCAGCCGCGCCGCCTGGGCCGCGGCCATCATCACGCTGGTCGGCTTCATCAACATCCCGATCATCAAGTTCTCGGTCGACTGGTGGAACACGCTGCATCAGCCGGCCTCGGTGTTCCGCATGGGCGGCTCCACCATCGACCCCAGCCTGCTATGGCCGCTGCTGGTGATGGCGCTCGGCTTTACCGTGCTGTTCTTCGCGCTGCACCTGATGGCGATGCGCACCGAAATCCGCCGCCGCCGGGTGATTGCCATGAGGCGGGTCGCGGCTCGGCAGGCCGAGCGCTCTCCCCCTTCTCCCCTTGTGGGAGAAGGTGTCGCCGAAGGCGACGGATGAGGGGTGTTCCAGGGAACGCCAACGTCTCATTCCGCTGGAACACCCCTCATCCGTCTCGGCGCTGCGCGCCGATCCACCTTCTCCCACAGGGGAAGAAGGCAAGACGCTTCTTAGTTCACCCCATCCTTCCCCGCGCCGCCACCGGGAGCGTTTCCAGCACCTTGTCGCCGTCGACCAGATTGACCTCGTTGAACAAATTGGTGACGACGCAGCAATGGTCGGGCACGACACGCACGCGCTCGCCGATGCGCAGCTTGCCGTCGCCCGAAAGCGTGACGGTGCCGTGCTCCTCGCTCAGACTGGTCACCCGCGCTCCCGACACGCCGAGCAACTCGCCGAAATCGGCGAGACCCAGCGTATCGCTGGACAGCGCCTTGCTGCCGGCATCGAGGATAGCGCGCGTCGCTGTGGGATGGCTGACCACCGTCGACAGCACCGTCAGCGCACAGTCGTCGAGGCCGCCGACGCCTTTGGCGACTTGATAGCGGTCGAGATAGATGTAGGTGCCTGGACGATACTCGGTGACAACGGATGTATCGCTGGAGCGCCACATATCCGGCGTGCCGCCGCTGGAGATGCGGTCGCAGGCGAGGCCCGACGCGGCAAGTGCCTGCTTGGCCCCGGCGAGCCAGGCTTCGGCCTCCGCTGCCCGCCCGGCGGCCGGGTAGGTCATCAGTCCGCCGAAGGCGAGGCCACCGGCTCTGTCGATCTGTCTTGCCAGCGCAACCGCTCCATCAGCCGTCTGCACGCCGCAGCGGCCCATGCCGGTGTCGCATTCGACCAGCACCGGCAGACGATGACCGGCATCGGTGAAGGTGATTGCCAGCCCTTCGAGCGTCTCCATGCTGTCCGCTGTCACCGACAGGGTGACGCGCCCGTGCAGCGCCAGAAGGCGCTCCAGCTTGGCGCGCCCAAGGATGTTGTAGGGAAGAAAAATATCGGTCAGCCCGGCATCGGCCATCACCTCGGCCTCGCCGATCTTCTGGCAGGTGATGCCGACGGCGCCGGCCGCTATCTGCTTCTTCGCCCAGTAGGGCAATTTGTGCGTCTTGATATGCGGCCGGAGCTTCAGCCCGTTCTTGTCGGCATGCGCCTGGGCGCGGGCAATGTTGGCTTCCGCGCGCGCGGCGTCGACCAGGATGGATGGCGTATCGAGATCGTGAACGGTCGGCATCATCTTTCACCCCATGAGGAATCCGCGGGTTTTATGGCCCTGAAAATCCGTGATGTCACGCGGCCAGGCAAGTGGATCTGTGGTCCATACGCCCTGCGCAACGCCGGACAGGACGGCGAGATGGATCGACACCGCATCGGCGTTCGGATATGCGATTTGCCAGACAAATCGATACGAAGGGATCATGATCATGAAGCGCTCCGCCATCAACGACATCATCCGCGAAGCCGACGCTTTCATCCGCTCGTTCGGCTACATCATGCCGCCCTTCGCCTATTGGTCGCCGCAGGAGGCGAAGGCGCGTCAGGTCGACTCGTCGGCCGTATTCACCTCGCGGCTCGGCTGGGACATCACCGATTACGGGCAAGAGAAATTCAGGGAACTCGGCCTGTTCCTGTTCACCGTTCGCAACGGCCGCTACGAGGACATGAAGAAGGGCATGGGCATGCTCTATGCCGAAAAGATCATGATCTCGCGCAAGGACCAGCTGTCGCCGATGCACCGCCACAACATCAAGGCCGAGGACATCATCAACCGTGGCGGCGGCAAGCTGGTGCTGGAACTGTTCATGCATGACCGCGACGGCGGCATCGATCCCAAGGCCGAGGTTTCGGTGCCGGTCGACGGAACCATCCACAGGCTGCCTGCGGGCGGGCTCCTGAAACTCGACCCGGGCCAGAGCGTCACGCTGCTGCCCGGCGTTTGGCATGCCTTCTGGGCCGAGGGCAAGGACGTGCTGATCGGCGAGGTCTCGACCGTCAATGACGATCTCACCGACAATGTGTTTCGCGAACCGATCGGGCGTTTTTCCAACATCGACGAAGACGTTGCCCCGGTCCATCTGCTGGTGTCCGACTACGAGAAGTGGCTGGGGTAGGGGGCCGCCCCACGCCCCGGTGACGCCAGCCACACGGTCGAAAGTGCGGGCTTCTCCTGGCTCCCGATCGAGGCGGGGTACGTCACAAGCACTTTGCCGGGTTGATAAGGCTCCGCCGTCATCCAGATGGATGGCGACTCTCGTCAGCGCATGTGTTGGCTTCAAGCCGAAGCGCGGAGACCGGAGCGACAATGGGCCAGGGTCCCATCGAGCGTCTGTCTCCATAGGCTCGGTGATCGAGGAGAGCCAGGATGCAATTTCCTGCCCAGAAGAACAAAAGATCGGCTCAACCTGCCGAGGATGAGCGCCAGGCACGGCTGGAGAAAACAGCCAGGCTCAAGCAGCTTCGGTCCTATGCTTCCTGGCTTTCGTCTGACCCAAATGCCCAACTTCACGATGAGATCGACTGCTCCGTGCTGATCGAGGAAGGCGTGGAACGACGCGGCATGGAGCCTTGGCTGATCGGCAGGTGACACGACCGGGCGGCGAGGTTTCCACCGCCAACGACGATCTGGCCGACAATCTGTTTGGCTAAAGCTGTTCGCCGTTTCACGGAAACGGCGACCCGCTCTAACTCCTTGTTTTGACGCAATTCCGGACGGAACACCGTTTCACACTTTTCCTGGAATTGCTCTAGCCGATCGGCCGCAACAGTGGCGGCAGGCTGACTTCGCGTCAGTGACAGCAGCCTTGCTGCGCGCTCGTCCTGCACAGGCAGGACGAGGTGATCGGCACATCCGCCTTGGCCAGCGCCGCGGCAAGGCTTGTCTGCAATGTCGGCAATTCATCAGTCTCGCCGCGCCGTTTCAGGCATTCCACCAGCCCGTGCAATGCCCAGACATTGTTCGGATGCTGGGCGCAGCGCTGCACCGTGCCGCTCAGACCCAGATCGTCGCGATAGACCTGCTCTGCTTCCTGGGCGTGGCCCTGGTCGAGAAGCAGCGCCGCCAGCGCATGGCGCGGCGGGTGCATCCAGGCCCACGGCTCGGTGTATGACAAATTGTCGTCAAGCTCGACCGCCTGCCGCAAATGGCCATACGCCTCCTCATGCCGGCCCTGGTGGTACGCCAGCTCGCCGTCGAGCAGGGCGGCACCGACAGCCAGTGAGGCTTGCGTCGGATTGCTGAGGAAGCGCCGCTCGGGCGCAATGCCTTTCAGATGCCGATGGAACGCTTCGCGCTCACGCTCGGCTTCAGCAAATTGCCCAAGCGTCGCATGCGCCACACCCTTGGCGTAGTGCTGCATGGCCGCCGTCAGCACATAGAGGCCTGGCTCCGCGGTCGCCGGTTCGTCGATGATCTCCCGCCAGCGGCCGAAGCGCACCTGCACATGCGATTTCATCGCATGGTAGCCTTCCACCGTCTGCGTGAGCTTGGGCCGGCCGGGGATGGCGACCACGTCGCGCGCGACCAGGCTGCGCACCCTGTCGGCGGCCCACAGTGCAGGCTGGTACTGGCCCGACAACATGCAGGTGAACATCATCAGATGCAGATCGTGGCAGCAGCCGAGCAGATAGTAGGTCGGCTCATCGGCATAGGCGAGATAGAGGTCGTTGGCGCGCACCGCCTTTTCGCTGGCACGTTTGGCTTTCTCATACTCGCCGCACAGCACATAGATGTGCCCCGGCATGTGGTTCATATGCCCGGCATCAGGACACATTTCGCCGAGCAGATCCGCTGACCGCATGCCGCGCTCCGGCATGGTGGACATTTCCAGCAGATGGATGTGTAGGTGGACGATCGCCGGATGCTGTGCTGCGCCGGCCTCACCGGCAAGCCGGACCGACCGCTCGCAGACGTCGAGCGCCTCGACGACATCGGAATTCGGCGCCGGCGCGCCGGTCTTGAGGTTCCACAGCCGCCGCACCGTGCGCATCATCAGCGCTTCGACCAGCAGTGCCATCACATCATGGTCGTCGGGAAAGTCCCGATACACAAGCCGCATCGCGGCGGCATATGCGTCATCCCACCGTTCGAATTCCTCCGGGCTCACCCGGTGCGGCTTCTGAAAGCGGGCGGCCAGCGCTTCGATCAGCCGCTTCTCGATCTCGTTGGCGGAAGCCGCATTGGCCCGGGCCAACTGGACATGCTCGAAGCAGCGCTTCGTCGCGCTGTCGGCCTCGGCCTCGCCATGTTCCTTCCAGGTCAGATTGTAGAAAGGTCCGGCGGCATAGGCGATGCCCCAATGGATCATCGGACATTCAGGATCTGTTTCGAGCGCCTTCTCAAAACACTTGATGCCTTCCTCATGGTTGAAGCCGTAGCACCAGTTGAGGCCGATATCGAACCAACGCTGGGTTTCTGTCGAGCGAGTGGAGATGGGGCGGCGGTAGGCGCCGAGGTCGAAGCGGTCCATGTGGTCTCATTTCAATTCTGATTGCCAGCGAGCCAGCTCTGGTCAGACTCCTTCGCCATCAATGTGTGCCGAAACTGGCAGGCATGGCAAACGCAACGAGTGCCATCGCTGCTTGCATTGGAGACTATCGTCGCTCTCAGCTAGTCTCTCGGGGCGACGTTTCATTTTGCCAGCCGGCGAGCTCAGGCAGGTCGTCAAGCCAGCTTTTCTCCGTCATCAGGGCATCGTCGGCCTGCGGAGCAGCCTCGGTGGCGTTTTGAATGAGCCAGTCCATCCACTTCCGATAGGCAGCCGGGGCCAACTCGGGCGGCAGCACCTTGGCCTTGGCCAGCATGCGTTTGCGGAAACTGACCTGCCTGCGGAGTTTGGTCGTCGTGAATTTGATGGCCTTGCCCTGGTATTCGACCGTCCAGCGCCCGTCGCCGTGGCTGGTGAGCCTGTCGATGGCGAAGCCGACATCCACCGGCCTATCCCGCCACGGAAGCTCGATGGCATTCTTCCTCAGATCGAGTGCCCATCGCCTGTAGTCGGTCCCGGCACGCTGGGGCGGCAGCACGCCAGCCTGTTCGAGTATCTTCCTGCGGAAGGTCGGCTGCTTCTTGAGCTGGCCTGTCGTCAGCTCGATGCGATGCCCACGGAATTCGACATGCCAGCGGATCCTCCCATTGCCGAAATATTTCACCAGCCTGTCGATGACGAACTCGTCGTCGGAAAGCGTCACGCAGCCTTGGCTCATGCGTTCGAGAATGTACTGGCTATCAGTGAGCACTATGGAGCCCAATGCAAAAAACCTTTGCGGAGCTTAGCCCGGCAGCGACTGCTATGACCAACGCGTTATTTGCCCTCCGAGGAGGAGCCGGGTCGGATCAAAGGGATAGGACCTCGTCCTTTTGAAGGAATCGCAAACCGTGAGAAGCCGGCGTAAGGATGCGAGAGCGTCATCGCCTCCACATCTGCCCCAATTCCTCATCAAACCAAGCCTCGGCATCGTAGTCCGGCCCCATGACGGAGCGGAAGTCGAGATATCCACCATACCTATTCGCTGACAGCCACGTCTTGAACGTCGAGAAGGAAGGATGTTCCCGCTCTTTGTCGGAAAGCGTGTTCGCCCATTGCGTGGACAGTGATCGTATCGCTTTCTCCGCATCTGCCTTTTTCATGAGGGGAACGCGGTATCAAGCCATAGTAGAAGGCAGGCTCAGTGCCTAATGGCGTCCCATCCGCCTTTAGGCCGTAAACGTATTTCCCATCGACCCAAAGAGACGGCTTTTGAGTTTCGCAGGAATAGCCGTACTCCCGATCCAGCCAGTGTTTCGGCTGACCACCCATCGAGTACAGGTACTGCCCTTCTTGGTAGAGGGCGGGCTGATGGCTCCTATAATTGAAGAGATGGCGTGCGGGCATTTGCGTTCTCGATTCGGCAAGGATCGTCTCATAGGATTCACGCCCAGTCCACTTGACCGCCGGAGGCATTTTTTTTGTCAAAATTAGTAGTCGATCCTGTCCAGATGATCCGCAGTGAAAATTGCACCCCATTTTTGTTTCGCATTCTCATGCGCGCTTTCTTGGTGCTCATGAGGCCAGTTGTTTAAACCACTTGTCATTAGGCTTGTTTCGCCTGCGAGCCGTCCGACAATTTCAACCAACGCCTCCAACTCGCCGAAGGTGACAAACCGATCGACTTCGCTCCAACGGATGTGGGCAATCGCGGAATTGCGAAAACTCTGCAGCCGACCGAGAACGGACCAGTCGATCCGTGCGTACTCGGTCTTAAAGCGCTGGATCGAACGTCCGCATGTCCCGCTCGCAACGTCAATTTTCGCTGCATCGTCGGTTCCGGCGTACGCTGCGGCGACGCATGAGAGGGCACTATCAGACTTTAAAAATCGGTTGACCGATTGGAGCGAGACTATGCTTGCCCGATCGATCGTCGCGAATACCCGAACTATGCAGAGCAATGCCGACATCATCCGGAATTCGTCAGCATGATGGACTATCGATGCGGACTTGTCGGGAGCCGCTGCGATAGCGGCGTTGATGCCCGAATAAAGACCGTACGCATGCGCAGCCACCGATGCCCACTCGTTGAGCCTGGGCGCCATGCTGACCACCTCATCAATTGATGGAGTGCGATGCTCGCCGCCAACTGACGTTATGCCGCACTGCATGTTGCTATTCGCAGCCTCCGCTCATTACCACGCCTTATAATCAAGGGCTTATGTTGCTACTGATTTCAGGCGCTAGCAACATGGTTTTGGGGGATTTCGTCGCTAAGTGGTTGATTTTGTTTGGCTGGGGAACCTGGATTCGAACCAGGACTAACGGAGTCAGAGTCCGTGGGTCTACCGTTAACCTATTCCCCAGCAGGCACGGTCATGAACCGTGCGCGCCGAGCGGGCAAGCCGCTGTGAGCGCTGCCTTGTAGCCGCCAGCGGAAAATAGTCAAGCCTGCTCTGTGGTTCAATGGCACGTTTCGTCAGGCGATTTCAGAAGCCACACTTCAGATGCCGGCGCGCGGCTCCCAGTCCAATCCCACGCCTCAGCTCTCCGTCCGACTGAACTGCGAGCGTTCGAAGAACAGCACCACCCCCAGGCCCAGAATCAGCGGGATGATCAGGTAGAACAGCCGGAACACCAGCAGCGCCGCCAGCACGCCGACCGGATCCATGTCCGACAGGCCGGCGAGGAACACCACCTCGAACACGCCGAGCCCGCCCGGCGCATGCGAGATCTGCGCGATCGAGAAGGAGACGAGGAAGACGCCCAGTATGACGAAGTAGCCGGGATTGTGGGTTGCGGGCAGGGCGAAGAAGATGATCGCGGCGGCGGCCAGCAACTCGATCGGGCCGATCAGCAATTGCCGCGCGACGATAGGCAGCGCCGGATAGTGGAGCTGAAAGCTGGCGATCTTCAGCGGGCGCAGATGCAGCCAGCTGCCGAAGACATAGGCGGCGACGAGCAGCAGCATCGCGATGCCGGCCGCTTCCGACAGGCCATGATGGGCGATGCCGGAAAACCGGTCGAGTATCTCAGGCTCGAAGACCAGAACCAGGCCCGAGGCAAAAATCGTCGACAGCACGAAGGTGATCCAGCAGACCGCCACCAGCACGCCGACATCCTGTCCGGTCAGGCCCCTCGTACCGTAGGCGCGGTAGCGGATGACGGCGCCCGAAAACACCGAACCGCCAATGTTGTGCGACAGCGCATAGGTGGTGAAGGAGCACAGCGTGACGAACAGCCACGACACGCGCTTGCCGATATGCAGGAGCGCGATGTGGTCGTAACCGGCGAGCGAGGCATAGGCGATGATCGAACTCAGCGCGGCAAGAACCCAGCCGCGGGTCGGAATGGCCGTGATACCGTCCCACACATCGTCGAGCGAAACGCCGCGCAATTCGTGCCAGAGCAGCAGCAGCGAGAAGATCACCGCGGCGATGCCGACGACCGGCCAGAAATAGCGTCTCCAGTTCATTGCCTGACTGCCATGCGTTGCGGGTCCGCTTCCTTCTCGTGGCTGGTGGGAGGCCGGTTTTGCCGGATTCTTCCGCTCATTTCAGAAATGCCTCATCGAAGCCGGCTATTCAACCGCGAACCCTTGTCGCAGCGGCGGCCGGCAAGATTTGTCCATCGTGAGCGGCCGAAGAGATGCCGGCAAGCGCTGCGCCGGCAACTGCGGCGTGCGGATACGTCACGCGGCCGCGCCGGAACGGCGGTCAGCGGCCTGTCGGCAAAATTCGGCATGCGGCTCTTGGTGATCGGGCGCGGCGCTGTTAGTCTGGCGGCAACTTAAAACACTGAAGCGCCTGCTGCGTCCATCATAGGTTCGCGCGGCGCCGGAAGGAACGACAGTGGAAGACCACGACACCGGCGCCGGCGCGCCGGAGGTGGGCGTGTCCAGCGCTTCCCAGGGGTCGGCTGGCCCGGGGAACGCAAGCTGGCAGGAACGCCGCCCGACGGAGCTCCGCTCCGCAGACGGGCAGGCGGGCGACGCACCCCACAAAGGCAAGCCCAAGAAGCGGCGCAAGCGAAGGCGCGGGCGCAAGGTTTTTGCGCGCGACGAAGCGCGTCCCGCGGAGAATCGATCGCCGGCGCCAGGCAAGACCGGGACCCCGGCGGCGGAGGCCCACAGACCGGCGGAAGCGGTGGTCTCGCCCGCCGCTGTTGTGCCACGGCCGGAACAAGGCGCCCGTCGGCCGCCGGTCCAGGAGCTTCCGGTGTTTGCGGCGCTTGACCTCGGCACCAACAATTGCCGGCTGTTGGTCGCCGTGCCGACGCGGCATGGCCAGTTCCGCGTCATCGACGCCTTCTCTCGCATCGTCCGGCTGGGCGAGGGGCTCACCGCCAATGGCCGGCTCGGCCAGCCGGCGATGGACCGCGCGGTCGAGGCGCTGAAAATCTGCGGCGACAAATTGCGCAACCGCAAGATCAGAAAAGCCCGGCTGATCGCCACCGAGGCCTGCCGCACGGCCGAAAACGGCGTCGAGTTCATCGACCGCGTCGAACGCGAGGCCGGCCTGAAGCTCGAGATCATCGACCGCCAGACCGAAGCGCGGCTGGCGGTGTCCGGCTGCGGCTCGCTGGTCGAGCGCGACACCCAAGGCGTCGTCCTGTTCGATATTGGCGGCGGCTCGTCCGAAATCGCGCTCATCGATCTCGCAGGACGCCGTTCGCCGAGGCTGGCCAATCACATCGTGTCGTGGACGTCGCTGCCGGTCGGCGTCGTCTCGCTGGCCGAGCGCTTTGGCGGCCGCACGGTGACACGCGAGATCTTCGCCGCCATGGTCGATGATGTCGCCGGCCGGCTGGCCAGCTTCGATGGTCGCGACCGGCTGAGCCATCTCAAGGCCAGCCCGAATTTCCATCTGCTGGGCACGTCCGGAACGGTGACGACGCTGGCCGGTGTCCACCTCGAGCTCGAGCGCTACGATCGCCGCCGTGTCGACGGGCTGTGGATGGACCGCGACAGCGTCGATCGCATGGTCGAAAGACTGGTTGGCTGGGATTTCCAGCAGCGCTGCGCCAACCCATGCATCGGTGCCGATCGCGCCGATCTTGTGCTGGCCGGCTGCGCCATCCTCGAAGCGATCCGCGCCGTGTGGCCGTCCGAGCGGCTGCGAGTCGCCGATCGTGGCCTGCGCGAAGGTATTTTAAGCGAACTGATGGCCGATGATGGCGTCTGGCGCAACGATGGGCGTGGCAGAGCGTGAACAGTCGACCCCCACTCCGTCGAGCTACGCTCGACACCTCTCCCCCGATCGACGGGGGAGAGGAAAGGCGTGAACTTATGCAGGCTGGCTCCCTTCCTCTCCCTCCGGAGGGGGGAGAGCGACTATCTGGGGTGTCAAGTTGCAATTACGAACTCGTTGCGCGCATCGCGTGCTTTTGCATTGAGGATGACCAGG
>NZ_JAMYUI010000020.1:0-140452 GCF_040322895.1 Mesorhizobium sp. M0088 | reverse complement strand
CCCACGCCAACCGCACTCCGCGGCGCGGGGGGGGGGGTGGTTTTTTTAAAAACGCCCCTGGCCAACCCCCTATCAAAAAAATACCTGCCCCCCCGGTAGCCGCTGGGCGCCCCGACGCGCCCCGCTTTTTTGTTGTCGGGGAAATCCGTTATCAGGCGATCAGCTGGCCAAAACGGTCGACTTCATCGGCTGTCGTCGCAAAGCTGGTGACGAAGCGGTAGAGCAACTCGTCCTCGCCGATGTGGCCGTCAAAGCCATGCGGCTTGTGCCAGTCGTAGAAGGCGGCACCCGCGGCCTGCAGCCTCTCGGCCTCGGCCTTCTTGATCACCGCGAAAACCTCGTTCGCCTGCGGCAGCCATGCCAGCTTGGCCGTTGCCGAATCCTCGATCGCGGCGGCAAGGCGTGCGGCCATGGCGTTGGCGTGGCGGGCGGTGTCCAGCCACAATCCGTCCTTGAAATAGGCTTCGAACTGCGCCGCGACGAAGCGCGATTTCGAAAACAGCTGGGCGGCGCGCTTGCGCAGGAACGCCAATTCCCTGGCACGATCAAGATCGAACAGCACGATCGCTTCGGCGCACCAGCAGCCGTTCTTGGTGCCGCCGAAGGAGAGGATGTCGACGCCGCGTTTCCAGGTCATTTCGGCCGGTGTCGTGTCGAGTGCGACCAGCGCATTGGCAAAGCGGGCGCCATCCATGTGCAGGGGCACCGAATATTGTTTGGCGATCGCCGAGATCGTCTCGATCTCATCCAGACCGTAGATGGTGCCGACCTCGGTCGACTGGGTGATCGAAACGGCCATTGGCCGTCCCCAATGGACAATTTCCGGTGCGAAACGGCCGATGGTCCTTTCCAGATTGTGCGGATCGATCTTGCCCAGCGCGCCATCGATCTCATGCAGGCGAGAGCCGCCGGAAAAATATACCGGCGCGCCGCATTCGTCCTCGATGACATGCGATTCGCGATGGGCAAAGGAAATGCCGCCCGGCTTGTTGTAAGCGGTGAGCGCCAGCGAGTTGGCGGCCGTGCCGGTGGCGACGAAGAACACCGCGACCTCGCGTTCGAAAATCTCACTGAAGCGCTGGTAGACTGCCCGGTCGAGCGCACCGTCGCCATAGGCGGTGGAAAAGCCGCCGGCATTGGCCGACAGGCCGGCGGCAATATTGGGATGGGCGCCTGCCCAATTGTCGGAAGCGAAGAACATGCATCTGCCTATGTCTTGGGAGGTCGGGGGGTTGGGGAGATCGGGTTTTGGGGAAATCAGTCTGAAGTTGACCGGTTTCGCGAGCGGACCGCAAGGGGCCAGGCGCCGGAAAAACAGTAAAGCCAGCCAACCGGCAAAGCCCAAGTCGACGACTGAAGCTTACGTTTTTCCCGGACTTGACGACATTTTCTGTCGCGAAAAGCCCAAGTTTTTTGTGAATCGGTCTTGTGTGCGTCCCAGATTTCTGCCATAAAAATTTAGGACA
Organism: Mesorhizobium sp. M0088; assembly: GCF_040322895.1. NCBI lineage: Bacteria > Pseudomonadati > Pseudomonadota > Alphaproteobacteria > Hyphomicrobiales > Phyllobacteriaceae > Mesorhizobium > Mesorhizobium sp. M0088. The sequence goes on along the minus strand of NZ_JAMYUI010000020.1, from coordinate 138,986 downwards.
GTAGTGCTGTCTTATTTTGTCGCACAAAACGAGCCGGATTGGCGTATCATTGGGCCTCTCCGGCTGTTGCCGCGAGCGACAGGTGGACAGCCAGACTCTGGCCTGTACGATTACCAGATGCGATCCATGCGGAAAGCCGCCTGGTTCGGCAAGGATTTCGCAAGACGTGCCACAAGGATCAGGGTGAGCCAAGCGCTTGCCGAGGCAAACCAGCGCCTGAATGGCTGGGAATGGAGGACAGGAGATGACGGACATGACGCACTCTGCGACGAACGGCCAGGCCGCGCAGACGAAAGCGGCAACCGTCAAAACCACCTTGCGATCCAATATTAGCCGAACCGCCAACGGCTTTTCCGCCCAGGGCCTCTACGATCCGCGCAACGAGCATGACGCCTGCGGCGTCGGCTTCATCGTCAATATGAAGGGCGTGAAGTCGCATCAGATCGTCAAGGACGGGCTGGCTGTGCTCGAAAACCTGACGCATCGCGGCGCCGTTGGCGCCGATCCGCTGGTCGGCGATGGCGCCGGCGTGCTGGTGCAGCTTCCCGACCAGTTCTTCCGTGAGGAGATGGCGGCCCAGGGCATCGAGCTGCCGCCGGCGGGTCAGTACGGCGTCGGACACTGGTTCATGCCGCAGGACGCGGCCCTTCGCGCCCATATCGAGGACATCATTGTCGAATCGGCGCAATCCGAGGGGCTTCCGCTCATCGGTTTCCGTGACGTGCCCGTCGACAATTCGTCGCTTTCGAAGGCGCCTGACATCGTGGCATCCGAGCCATTCCACCGGCAGATCTTCATCGGCCGCACGCCAGACATTACCGATGACGAGGAATACGAGGCCAGGCTCTATCTGCTGCGCAAGGTCATATCGGGCCGCATCTACGCCGAGAACGACAACAAGGACATCGGCGCCTATTGCGTGTCGCTGTCGGCGCGCACCATCGTCTACAAGGGCATGTTCCTGGCCTACCAGGTCGGCGCCTATTACAAGGACCTGATCGATCCGCGCTTCGAGACCGCGCTGATCCTCGTCCACCAGCGCTTCTCGACCAACACCTTCCCGTCTTGGAAGCTGGCGCATCCCTACCGCATGGTCGCCCACAATGGCGAGATCAACACCGTGCGCGGCAACAACAACTGGATGGCTGCGCGCCAGGCGTCGGTCGATTCCGAACTGTTCGGCAACAACATCTCGAAGCTGTGGCCGATTTCCTATGACGGCCAGTCCGACACCGCCTGCTTCGACAATGCGCTCGAGTTCCTGTTCCAGGGCGGGTACAGGCTCAGCCATGCCATGATGATGCTGATCCCGGAAGCCTGGGCGGGCAACAAGCTCATGGATGCCGATCGCAAGGCCTTCTACGAATACCATGCGGCACTGATGGAGCCGTGGGACGGGCCGGCGGCGGTGGTTTTCACCGATGGCCGCCAGATCGGCGCCACGCTCGACCGCAATGGCCTGCGCCCGGCACGCTACATCGTCACCGATGACGACCGCGTCATCATGGCCTCGGAAGCCGGCGTGCTGCCGGTGCCCGAGGAGAAGATCGTCAAGAAGTGGCGGCTGCAGCCAGGCCGGATGCTTCTGATCGACCTGGAGAAGGGGCGTATCGTCTCCGACGAGGAGCTCAAGTCGGAGATCGCGACCAAGCATCCCTACAAGACCTGGCTCGCCAACACACAGCTCATTCTCGAAGATTTGAAGCCGGTCGAGCCGCGCGCGCTGCGCAAGGATGTCAGCCTGCTCGATCGCCAGCAGGCATTCGGCTATAGCCAGGAAGACACCAAGCTGTTGATGTCGCCGATGGCGACGACAGGCCAGGAAGCGGTGGGCTCGATGGGCACCGACACGCCGATCTCGGCGATGTCGGACAAGTCGAAGCTGCTCTACACCTACTTCAAGCAGAACTTCGCCCAGGTCACCAACCCGCCGATCGATCCGATCCGCGAGGAGCTGGTGATGAGCCTGGTGTCCTTCATCGGGCCGCGGCCCAACATCTTCGACCTGGTCGGCAATTCGCGCCGCAAGCGGCTCGAGGTGCGCCAGCCGATCCTGACCAATGGCGATCTCGAAAAGATCCGTTCCATCGGCCACACCGAGGACCGCTTCGACACCAAGACGATCGACATCACCTATGGCTCGGCCGAAGGGGCCGCGGGCATGCAGGGCGCCATCGACCGGTTGTGCGAGCGGGCGGAGGCGGCGGTCGCCGGCGGCTACAACATCATCATCCTGTCCGACCGCCAGGTCGGGCCGGACCGCATCGCCATCCCGGCGCTGCTGGCTACGGCCGCGGTCCATCATCACCTGATCCGCAAGGGGCTGCGCACCTCGGTCGGCCTCGTCGTCGAATCCGGCGAGCCGCGCGAAGTGCATCATTTCTGCTGCCTTGCCGGCTATGGCGCCGAGGCGATCAATCCGTACCTTGCCTTCGACACGCTGCTCGACATGCACAAGCGCGGCGAACTGCCGAAGGAAGTGGACGCCTACGAGGTCGTTTCGCGCTACATCAAGTCGATCGGCAAGGGCATCCTCAAGGTGATGTCCAAGATGGGCATCTCGACCTACCAGTCTTATTGCGGCGCGCAGATTTTCGACGCCATCGGCCTGAAGACCGATTTCGTGCAGCAATACTTCACCGGCACCGCGACGCTGATCGAAGGCGTCGGCCTGGACGAGATCGCGGCCGAGACGCTCAGCCGCCACAATGACGGTTTCGGCAACGACCCCGTGCTGCGCAACAGCCTCGAGGTCGGCGGCGAATACATGTTCCGCATGCGGGGCGAGGCGCATATCTGGTCGCCCGACGCAGTCGCCACCTTGCAGCACGCCGTGCGCCAGGGGTCGTGGGAAACGTTCAAGGACTATTCCGCCCAGATCGACAGCGAGACGGCCCGCGCCCAGACCATTCGCGGCCTGTTCAAGATCAAGCTGGCCGGAGAAACCGGCCGCAAGAAGGTGGCGCTCGACGACGTCATGTCAGCGGCCGACATCGTCAAGCGGTTCTCGACCGGGGCGATGTCGTTCGGGTCGATCTCGCGCGAAGCGCATACCACGCTGGCGCGCGCGATGAACCAGATCGGCGGCAAGTCGAACACCGGCGAGGGCGGCGAAGAGGCCGACCGCTATCTGCCGCTGCCTGGCGGCGGCAAGAACCCCGAACGCTCGGCGATCAAGCAGATCGCCTCGGGCCGTTTCGGCGTCACGGCCGAATACCTCGTCAATTCCGACATGATGCAGATCAAGGTGGCGCAGGGCGCCAAGCCCGGCGAGGGCGGCCAGCTGCCCGGCCACAAGGTCGACGCGACCATCGCCAAGGTCCGGCATTCGACGCCGGGCGTGGGCCTGATCTCGCCGCCGCCGCATCACGACATCTATTCGATCGAGGATCTGGCACAGCTGATCTACGATCTGAAGAACGTCAATCCGGCGGCCGACGTGTCGGTCAAGCTGGTGTCGGAAGTCGGCGTCGGCACGGTCGCGGCGGGTGTCGCCAAGGCACGCGCCGACCACATCACCATTTCGGGCTATGATGGCGGCACTGGCGCCTCGCCGCTGACCTCGCTCAAGCATGCCGGCAGCCCATGGGAAATGGGCCTTGCCGAGACGCACCAGACGCTGGTGCTGAACGGTCTGCGGTCGCGCGTCGCGCTGCAGGTCGATGGTGGCTTGCGCACGGGGCGCGACGTTATCATCGGCGCGCTGCTTGGCGCCGACGAGTTCGGCTTCTCGACCGCGCCGCTGATCGCGGCCGGCTGCATCATGATGCGCAAGTGCCATCTCAACACCTGCCCGGTCGGCGTCGCGACGCAGGATCCGGTGCTGCGCAAGCGCTTCAAGGGCACGCCCGAGCATGTCATCAACTTCTTCTTCTACGTGGCGGAAGAGGTGCGGGAGCTGCTCGCCGAGATGGGTTATACCCATATCGACCAGATCATCGGCGACAGTGATCTTCTGGAAAAGCGCGACCTGATCGTGCACTGGAAGGCGCGCGGGCTCGATTTCTCTAAGATGTTCTTCAAGCCGGATGCGCCGCATGAGGCGGTGCACTGGACCGAGCGCCAGAAGCACCCGATCGACGACGTGCTCGACCGCAAGCTGATCGAACTGGCAAAGCCTGCGCTCGAAAGCAAGCTGCCGGTCAAGATCGAGGTCGATATCCGCAATGTCGACCGCTCGGCGGGCGCCATGCTGTCGGGTGAAGTGGCCAAGCGCTTCAAGCACAAGGGCCTGCGCGAGGACACCATCCAGGTGAAGCTGACCGGCACTGCCGGCCAGTCCTTCGGCGCCTTCCTGGCGCGCGGCATCTCGTTCGAGCTTGTCGGCGCCGGCAATGACTATGTCGGCAAGGGCCTGTCGGGCGGCCGCATCGTCATCCGGCCGCCGGAAGAGGCCAAGATCGTCGCGGCGGAGTCCATCATCGTCGGCAATACGGTGCTCTATGGCGCCACCGAGGGCGAGGCCTACTTTGCCGGCGTCGCCGGCGAGCGTTTCGCCGTGCGCAATTCGGGCGTCGCCGCCGTCGTCGAAGGCGTGGGCGACCATGGCTGCGAGTACATGACGGGCGGCATCGTCGTCGTCATCGGCAAGACCGGCCGCAATTTCGCCGCCGGCATGTCGGGCGGCGTCGCCTATGTGCTGGACGAGGCGGGCGATTTCGCCGAGCGCTGCAACATGGCGATGGTCGAGCTGGAGCCGGTTCCGGAAGAAGACGATCTGATGGAAAGGCTGCTGCACCATGGCGGCGACCTTGACCACAAGGGTCGCGTCGACGTCTCCGGCGACATGACCAGCCATGACGAGGAGCGGCTTTACCAGCTGATTTCCAACCATGTGCATTACACCGGGTCGGTACGCGGCCGCGAGATTCTCGACGACTGGACGATTTTCCGGCCGAAGTTCCGCAAGATCATGCCGGTCGAATACCGCCGCGCCCTGATCGAGATGGAACGCATGCGCATGGGCGTCGCGGCGGAATAGGCTTTGCAATTGCCGGGGAGCCCAGGCTTCCCGGCCCATCTTCATCGACAGTTTGACCTCCGGCGCAAGGTTGCCATGGCTGCCTCAAGGGGTTAACGGGTGCGGCGAAAACCGCACCATCTGGACAGCAGGAACTGGACTATGGGCAAGGTAACAGGCTTTCTCGAAATCGACCGGCAGGTGCACAAGTACCAGCCGGCCTCCGATCGCATCCGGCATTTCCGTGAATTCACGCTGCCGATGTCCGACAAGGAGGTCGAGAAACAGGCCGCGCGCTGCATGGATTGCGGCATTCCGTTCTGCCATGGGCCGACCGGTTGCCCGATCCACAACCAGATTCCGGACTGGAATGACCTCGTCTACAATGGCGACTGGGACAACGCGATCCGCAACCTGCATTCGACCAACAATTTCCCGGAGTTCACCGGCCGCATCTGCCCCGCGCCCTGCGAGGAAGCCTGCACGCTGAACCTCGAGGACATCCCCGTCGCCATCAAGACGGTCGAGCAGGCGATTGCCGACAAGGCCTATGAAACCGGCCACATCAGGCCCTATCCGCCGGAGAAGAAGACCGGCAAGCGCGTCGCCGTCATCGGCTCCGGCCCCGCCGGCATGGCGGCAGCCCAGCAGCTTGGCCGCGCCGGCCACGATGTCCATGTCTACGAGCGCGAAAGCCGGCCCGGCGGGCTGATGCGCTACGGCATTCCCGACTTCAAGATCGAGAAGCACTATATCGACCGGCGCATCGAGCAGATGCAGGGCGAGGGCGTGACCTTCCATTGCGGCGTCAATGTCGGTGTCGACAAGCCGGTTGCCGAGCTGCTCGCCGAACATGATGCCGTGCTCTATTGCGGCGGTTCGGAAACGCCGCGCGCGGCCGGCATTCCCGGCGACGATCTCGGCGGCGTGCATGACGCGATGCCCTATCTGGTGCAGCAGAACCGGCGTGTCGGCGGCGAACCGATTCAGTCGGTGGCATGGCCGTCGCATCCGATCATCGCCGGCGGCCAGCATGTCGTCGTCGTCGGCGGCGGCGATACCGCCTCCGACTGTGTCGGCACTGCTTTTCGCCAGGGTGCGGTGCGCGTCACCCAGCTCGACATCCGTCCGCAGCCGCCGGAGAAGGAAGACAAGCTTTCGGTCTGGCCCTATTGGGCGACCAAGATGCGCACCTCGTCCTCGCAGGCCGAAGGCGCGGAGCGCGAATTCCAGGTGGCGACACTCGAATTCATCGGCGAGGAAGGCCAGCTGACCGGCGTCAAGTGCTGCGAGGTCGACGACAAGCGCAAGCCGATCGCCGGCACCGAATTCGTCATTCGTGCCGATCTCGCCTTCATCGCCATCGGCTTTGCCGGGCCGGCTGCGGCCGGGGTGGCGAAGGAATTGGACGGTGAGATGAAGATCGCCACCGACAGCCGCCGCTCCAGGAATGTCGAGGCCAATGACCGCGACTACAAGACCAGCGTGGACAGGCTCTATGCGGCCGGCGACGTGCGTCGTGGCCAGTCGCTGGTCGTCTGGGCGATCCGCGAGGGCCGCCAGGCGGCACGCTCGATCGACGAGGCGTTGATGGGGTCGAGCGTTCTCCCGCGCTGAACCCAGGAGCGTGCAGCGATACTAACGATTGATCGCGGTCGTGGTATCGGTCGCGGCCTTTGGCGGCCATGAGAAATCGTCGGCGCGGCCGGGCGATGCAATCGGTGCCTTGCCCTCGACCACAAGCTTTTCACCGGGCAAGTCCGGATTGGCCTTCGCCGGCGGTGCCGCGCCCAGCAATTCGGAGCCACCGTCGAGTGCCGGATCGCTGAGCAGCATCGGCGCGGTGCGGTCGATAACGATGGGGGCCGCGGCCGGCGCCGGCGCCTCGACAGGTGCGCCCGCCGGAGCGGACGGTGTAATCACGCTTCCAGGCGCGGTCAGGCCGAGGATCTTCAGCAGCGGTTTTTCGGTGTAGAAGGCGAGTTTGCGCTTGCCCGCCCTCGAGACGTTGATGCCGTCATCGGCGCGCAGCCGCACCGGCTGGCCGTTGATGTCGGGGCCGCTGGTGACGAAAGCACCGTTCTCATCGACGAAGCCGTCCCAGACGTCGACGAATTCACCGCCATGGCTTTCAGCGGCCTGATGATAGATGTCGTTGAAGGCCAGCATATCGGAGGTCATCTTCGACACCCGGAACGCCGGCATGCCGACCCAGAGGAAGGGTACCTTTGCCTCCGCGACAGCTTTGCCGAACGCCTCGGTCCGGCGCTCATATTCCTTGGTCCAGGTTTCAGAGCGGGGCTGCTCGCGCACGTCACCCACCTTCATCTGCTGGCGGTCGTTGGAACCCAGCATGACGATCACGGCGGCAGGTTTTTCGGTCTCGATCAGCAATTTGATCTGTTCGGGCCAGTTGTAGAAATCATCGCGTACGAAGCCGGACGAGCCATTGCTGCGAACGACGATCCTGACGCCGGCATTCTCGGCAAAGGCGGTGTCGAGGCCTTCGGCGAGGCCGGCCGCCATGAAGTCTCCGACCACCAGCACGGTGCGAGCGTCCGGTGCCTTGTCGACCACCGGGATTTCCGGCTCCGCGGGCGGGCGCGGGGCGCGGGGTTTTTTCGCCTTGGGCCTGGGCCTCGGCTTCTGGATGTCCTGCGGCGGCTCGATGCGCTCGCTGCGGCGCGGGAACAGAAGGTCTCGCAGCGACCAGCCGCGGTTTTGCTGCTCCTGCGCCATGGCCGGCGCATGGAAGGCGCCAGCCACACCGACGGTGAGCACGATCACGGCCAGGATGAGCACCGGCATGCGACGAACAAGCCCTGCGATGCGCGCAGCCGAAGCCAATCGTTTCCTCCATCCCTTGGCGCAGCAAATGCCGCGCCAACCAGATTGCTACAGTGTCCTTTGCGCGCCCGAAAGGCCGCGCGGCACCGCAGGCGGCTCTATTTCTGCCGGAGCCACTTCAGCACTTCCATGCTCGGGTAACCGTCCTGGGTCAAGCCGGCCTTGGCCTGGAAGGCCAAGATGGCTGATTTCGAGCCGTCGCCGATCTTGCCGTCGAACTTGCCGTCATAAAGGCCATGTTGGGAAAGCCGCTGCTGCAGCTCCTGCCTTTCCTCGAAAGTGAGCTTGGTGAAAGGCCGCTTCCAGTCCTGCACGAGACCGCTGGAGCCGGCGATTTCGTCGGCAAGAAGGCCGACGGCCAGCGCATATTTGTCGGCGTTATTGTAGGCTTTGATGACCGTGAAATTCTTGATCATCAGGAAGGCCGGCCCGTTGCGGCCGTCCGGCACCTTCAGCGTCGCCTTGTCGGAGCCGTTCTTGAACGGCTTGCCGTTGGCCCTGACCACGCCGAGCGCCTGCCATTGCGACAGTGTTTTCGAGCCGCCGGGAAGCTTTCCAGCGGGCAAAGCAACCTCATAGCCCCAGGTCTTGCCGGCCTGCCAGCCATTCTTCTTCAACAAATTGGCTGATGTCGCCAGCGCATCGGGGATCGAATTCCAGATGTCGCGTTTGCCATTGCCGTCCATGTCGACGGCATAGTGCAGATAGCTGGTCGGGATGAACTGGGTATGGCCCATGGCGCCGGCCCAGGATCCGCTCAGATGGCTTTCGTCGATATCGCCGGTCTGCAGGATCTTCAGCGCGGCGACCAGCTGGGTGCGGGCGAATTTCGCCCGCTTCGGATCGGCATAGGCCAAGGTCGCCAGCGAGCGCACGACATTGCGCATGACGTCGTCGCGCTTGAGGATCTCGCCATAGTTCGATTCCATCGACCAGATGGCCAGCAGGATGTAGCGGTTGACACCGAACCTGGCCTCGATCCGGTCCAGCCACGGCTTCCATTTCCTGGCCATCTGCTGGCCGACGGCGACCGACTGGTCATGGACGCGGTTGTCGAAATAGTCCCAGGCAGGGGCCGTGAATTCAGGCTGCGTACGCGCCTTCTCCAGCACCACCGGATCGATATCCCCGATGTTCCTGAAGGCCTGGTCGTAGAGGGCGCCGGAAACGCCGCTCTGCACGGCGGTGGCGCGGAAGCCGGCGACCCACTGCCGGAAACCGGCATCGGCGAAAGCGGGGCCAGGCATCAGCAGAGCGAGCGATAGGCTGGCTGCCGCCATGACGCTGGTAAAAATTTTTGCGGCATTGCGAACGGACATCTTTTCCTCCTTCTCTGTCTCAGGAAAGACCATTCATCGCCGAACCAGGTTAGGAATTAGTTTACCATAGGCGCCACCGGGAACGAAAAGACGCTTCGAAGCTTTACCGGTGGACATTCCTCTCAGTTGCCCAGTAGTCCCGAATTCCGGCGTGAAAATGTCTTGGAACGGGGATTGCGGAGCTGGCCCTCAAACGGATAATTGAAAGCATGAAGAGAGTTCGCAAGGCAGTCTTCCCGGTCGCCGGTCTCGGCACACGGTTTCTCCCGGCCACCAAGGCTGTCCCCAAGGAAATGCTGACCGTCGTCGACCGGCCGGTGATCCAGTATGTGGTGGATGAGGCACGCGAGGCCGGCATCGAGCATTTCATCTTCGTCACCGGCCGCAACAAGGCCGTCATCGAGGACCATTTCGACATCCAGTTCGAACTCTATGACACGCTGGCCCAGCGCGGCAAGGACGACCAGCTCGCCCGCCTGCAACGGCTGCAGCCGGCGCCGGGGCAGACCAGTTTCACACGCCAGCAGGTACCGATGGGACTTGGCCATGCCGTCTGGTGCGCCCGCGAGCTCGTCGGCGACGAGCCCTTCGCGCTGTTGCTGCCCGACATGATCATGCAGTCGGAGAAGAGCTGCACGAAGGCAATGGTCGAGCTCTACGAGGAGACCGGCAACAACATCATCGCGGTGCAGGAATGCGCTCCCGCCGAAACCCACAAATACGGCATCGTCGGCCGCGGCGAGGACACGCATCACGGTTTCCGCATCACCGAGATGGTGGAAAAGCCGAAGGCCGGCACCGCGCCGTCCAATCTTTACATCAACGGCCGCTACATCCTGCAGCCGGAGATCTTCAAGATCCTTGAAGGCCAGGAAAAAGGCGCCGGCAACGAGATCCAGCTCACCGACGCCATGCTGAAGCTGGAAAAGCAGCAGCCTTTCTACGGCTACCACTATCGAGGCCGCACGTTCGACTGCGGATCGCCGGAAGGTTTTGTCGAGGCCAATGTCGCCTTCGCGCTGTGGCGCAGCGACATGAACGAGAACATGGCCGGTGTGATCCGCACGCTTCTCGATGAGATGAAGCCATCCGAGCGCCGCGGCGCCGCATCTTAAGTCGATGTCGATGTTCAGCCGGTCCGCGGAAGGGCCGGTCTGATCTCAACGCACGTTTGGCACGCAAGTCCTCAGCGCTGCACTTTCACGCCGAGGAAGATGCTGTTGGCGGTGTAGTCCCGGCCCGGCAGATTGCTGGTCAGTTTCTCGGTCCTCACCCTTGTGGTGAGGCCGGCGTAGCGGTTCAGCCACCAGGTCAGTCCGGCCTCGGCGCTCAACACCCTGTCATGGCCATCGATGCCGATGTAATCACGCCAGTCGAGGCCCAGAGCCGCATTGGCGGTGAGGTTGGCGCGAATCTGGCGTTCGCCGGTCAGGCGACCGGAATAGAGGATGTCGCCGCTTTCGCCCGATGTGGTCGTGGGCTCGACGGTGGTCCGCCCGGTCAGGCCGATCGTGGTGCCGCGCTCCGGTGACCATTTGAGGTCGGCGTTGACGGTGGCACCCGAGATCGCATCAAGGTTTTTGTCGTCGATCGCTTCCCTGAGCCAGCCGGCCGAGAATTCGCCCGACAGCTTCTCGCCCATGTCGAGTGCAAGGCCAGCGCGGGCGCCGAGCCGCGTCGACGAGCGCTCGAAGCCTTCATTGTCGATGCGTTGATCATAGGTCCGGCGGCCGACCTCGATTTCAGTGAACGGGGTCAGGGCAGGGGAGATCTCGTAGCCGGTGCGCAACGTCGCGGTGTAGAGCGTCGAGTCCTGATCCTTCTGCGACAGCGAGGTGCCGTCCGAGAGCTTGGCGTCGCCGTAAAAATCGTGCGAGACCGCGCCGGTTAGCGTGTACTGCATCTTGCCGAGATGCTTTTCGACGGCGAGGCTGCCATCGATGGTCTGCCGCAGCGGCTGCTTGCTGACGCCGGCAATGGCGTCCGGTGATGATGCCGATTCCGGCACGGCCTCGTAGCCGAGCTTGGCGATGGCTCGCAACTCATTGTCGAGGTCGACATTGAGCTGGCCTTCGATGCGCCCTTGCGCGTCGTGAACCGGGTAACCCGACACGGTCTCGCGAAAAAGGCCATAGCCGTCGATCGTGGCTGAGTTCTCGCGCCAGTCGGAGGCGGCGGAAAAGCGCAGCGCTGTCTCGGACAGCAGCGCCGACGTGCCGGCACTGCTCGAATCGCCGTTCGAGGTGGCGGTCAGGCCCTGTTCGATCGTCGGCCGGATGACGAAGGAGCCCCATTTGACGCCGGTGGCGGCAAACGGATCATCCTCCGGTTTCTTCTTCTGGCCTTCGATGGCGTCCGTGCGCTCCGCGCCTGGGTCGAGCTTCTGCCTGTCGGCACTGTCGATGGTGAGGGCGCGGCGGTTGGCCGTGTCCGCATCGGTGTCTTCACCATCGGTGGCGTCCGTCGTGGAGGCGGTGATGTCGGAGGTGTCGGCCGTCGATTTCTTCTTCTTTTTCGACTTGTCGGCAGCCTTGTCCTTGGCCTGGTCAGCAGCATTCTGCCCGGCAGTCGATGAGCGGCGGCGAGGCTTGGGCGGCGCCGCGATGTCGGCGGACGTGTCGTCAGTGGCTGCCGGCTGGTCGAAGAGGCTGCCGGTCGCGATGGCATCGCCGGTATCCGTATCGTCAGGCACAGCACCGGCGCTGGCCGGCAGATAGGTGCGGGCCGGCGCATTGTCCTGCGCGGCATTGGCCGGCTGTTGACCCTGCGCTGCCAGGGCCAGCTGTCTCGCCTTGCGCTGCTGGTCGGACAGGATCGCCGATTCCGAAACCTCGCCGCGCAGTTCGGTTTCCTGGGCATGGAGCGCAGTCGGGCGCAGCAAGGCAAACATGCTGGTTGCCAGCAGCAAGGCGCAGACCGCCTTGCCCTTTCTTCCTGTCGAATTTTCTGGCTGGGCCCCGGACATCGCCACCACTGCTTGCGCGGCGCACGCGCGCCATACTTACCGAACCGTAAATGGGGATGGTTAACGGAGGGTTGAGGCGGCGGCCCGTCAACCAGCTGAAGCGCTGATTTCCAAAGGGATTCATACCGCCTGCGTTAAGCTTTTGGTTTTCGCGCCTGCCGTCATCTAAAACCACCGCACGATCGGGCATGCCTTGGGCCATTTCTGTTGGACAGCGCGCCGGCAAAGCGCTAATCGCATCAGCCATGCATGCGGGATCCCTGGATAAGAAACCTTCGGACAGGCAAGCCTCGATCGCTTCGGCGCTGAGGACGGTGGCGACAGAACAGGCTGGTGTCGCAGCCCTCGCCGAGGCCTTGGAGAACGGATTGGCCGGGCCTTTCGCCCAGGCCGTCGAGACGATCTCGGGGATTGAAGGCCGGCTCATCGTCACCGGTGTCGGCAAAAGCGGCCATATCGGTTCGAAGATCGCGGCGACGCTGGCCTCGACAGGCACGCCGGCTTTCTTTGTCCATCCCGCCGAAGCCAACCACGGCGATCTCGGCATGATCGCCAGGGACGACGCCATCATCGCCATGTCGTGGTCGGGCGAAAGCAAGGAACTGATGGGCATCGTCGCCTATTCCAGGCGTTTTTCCATCCCGTTGATCGCCATCACCGCCGGAGAGACGTCGGCGCTGGCGCGGGCGGCGGACGTGGTGCTGCTTTTGCCACGCGCTCCCGAGGCCTGCCCGCACGGCCTGGCGCCAACGACATCGACGCTGCTGCAACTGGTGATGGGCGACGCGCTGGCGATTGCGCTGCTGGAAGCGCGCGGCTTCACGCCGGACCATTTCCGCACCTTCCACCCGGGCGGCCAGCTCGGCGCAAATCTGACGCAGATCCGCGAGATCATGCATGTCGGCGACAGGCTGCCGCTGGTGGTTGCGGGCACCGGCATGCAGGACGCGATCCTGGAACTGTCGCGCAAGGGATTTGGCTGCGTCGCGATCACCGACGCCCACGGGGCGCTGGTCGGCATCATCACCGATGGCGACATCCGCCGTCACATCGGCAGCAATCTGCTGGCGATGACGGTGGATCAGGTGATGACAAAAGGCCCGAAGACCGCGACGCCGGACACGCTGGTGGCAACGGCGCTGCAGACGATCAACAATTCAGCCATCACCAGCCTGATGGTGGTGGAGGGCCGGAAACCAGTCGGCCTCATCCACCTGCACGACCTGCTGCGTATCGGCGCCGCCTAAGGTGTGCTGATCTTAAGGTGATGCCGGCCTGCAAACGACGGTTTCCTGCGCTTCCGGTGCTCACGTACCCAAAGTACGCTCCGCTCTGGTTCTCGGAACCCACCGTTTTCGACTCGGCCTGACCTGAATCTCAACACACCTTGTCCAAGCGGTGGGTTTCAAGAATTCAGACCGCCTCGACGGTCAGTTCCAGATCCGTATCGGCCGCGCCCGTCACGCGCACTTGCGTGCCGGCCGGCAAATCCGGGCCGGAGACACGCCACAGCGTATCGCCCAGCTTGATGCGCCCGCGTCCGTCCCGGATCGGCTCGGCAAGTGTCGCCATCCTGCCGACCATTTGCGCGCCGCGCCGGTTGAGCAGCGGCTGGTCGGTCGGGTCGTTGCGGCTGCCGACCAGCTTCTTGCCGACATAGGCCGAGACCAGCGACAGCGCCAGGAAGGCGAGGACCTGGACCTGCCAGGTCCAGAAGCCGGCGTCCCAGACCAGCAGCGACACGGCGCCGATGATCAGCGCGGCGATGCCGATCCACAGCATGAAGATACCCGGCGCGATGACTTCCATCACCAGCAGGATGAAACCGAGTACCATCCAGTTCCACGGGCCGAGTTCGGAAACGATGCGGTCGATCATTGGTTTCGACCTCAGTTGTCGGTTGTGCGAACGACCGGCGGGCGCGCGGCCTGCCTCTGCGAGCCGGTCGTGCCTTCGCTGCGGAAGACTTCCTTGGCGATTTCGCCAATGCCGCCGAGCGAACCGATCAGCGACGATGCCTCGAAGGGCATCAGCACGATCTTGCTATTGGTGGCCGTGCCGATCCTGCCAAGCGCTTCAGTGTATTTCAGCGCTACGAAGTAGTTCAGCGCCTGCACATCGCCTTTGGAGATCGCTTCCGACACCACCTGGGTGGCGCGGGCTTCCGCCTCGGCCGAACGTTCGCGCGCCTCGGCATCGCGGAAGGCGGCTTCCTTGCGGCCCTCGGCCTCGAGGATCTGCGACTGCTTGAGGCCTTCGGCGGCAAGGATCTGGGCACGCTTGTTGCGTTCCGCGGTCATCTGCCGGCCCATCGATTCGATAAGGTTGGCCGGCGGGTTGATGTCCTTGATTTCGACGCGGGTGATCTTGATGCCCCACGGGTGGGCTGCCTCATCGACGACACGCAGCAGGCGCTCGTTGATGGCGTCACGGTTCGACAGGAGTTCATCGAGATCCATCGAACCCATGACGGTACGGATGTTGGTCATCGTCAGATTGAGGATGGCGTTCTGCAGGCCGGAAACCTGGTAGGCGGCCTGCGCCGCGTTGAGGATCTGGAAAAAGGCGATGCCGTCGACACCGACAATGGCGTTGTCGCGGGTGATGATTTCCTGGCTCGGAACGTCGAGCACCTGCTCCATCATGTTCATCTTGGCGCCGATACGGTCGATGAACGGGAAAATGAAATTGAGGCCTGGGCTCAGTGTCTTGGTGTAACGGCCAAAGCGCTCCACCGTATAATTGTAACCTTGCGGGATTGTCCTGATGCCTTTGATCAGCAGCACCAATACCAGAAGTGCAAGTGCACCAATCGCAATATCGAAACCACTGAAATCCATTTGGCTCTCCCTCAGACGAAGGCCGCACAAGCCATTCTCGCGCCGCCGACTTCACCAAAGACTTAAGTGTATTTCAGATGCGTTACAATCAGGTGATGATGGATTGTTTATAGGGTTGCACTCAGCGGTTGAAGGCAAACAATCTTGCATCCATGTCATCCAGCCCGTTGATCGAAGCCGGGACAATCTCGGAAGCGACCTGCGAGAAGGTGATGCCGTTGCCGCCGTAGCCCATCACCGCATGGATGCGCGGGTGGCGGGGAATGGCGCCGATATAGGGCAGGCCGGTGGTCGTGGTGCCGAACGAGCCGGTCCAGGCAAAATCGGGTCTGGTGTCGAGATGCGGAACTATCAGGCCGAGCTTCTCGGCGATGCGTGTGCTCTTGTCGGCGATCAGTGCGTCGCGCCGCGCTTCGTCGATAAAATCCTCGTCCTCGCCGCCGCAAATGACCCGGCCGTCGACCGTCGTGCGCATATACAGATACGGCTCCGACGCTTCCCAGATGAACGCTGCGTCCGGCCAGAGCTTTCGCGGTTGCGGGCGTGTCGCAATCGCCCATGTCGAGATGATCCGGTGGGCGGTGGCCGGCACGATGTCGACAAGTTCGTAGCCGGTGGCCAGAACAACATGTCGTGCGGTTATGGTCGGGCCATCCCTGGTCGTGACGACAACAGCTTCGGCGCTGTCCTCGATCATTGTGGCTTCCACGGGGGCATAGAAGCGTGCCTTGCGCTCCAGGGATTTCAGCAGCAGCCCAGCCGTCAGCTTGCGTGGGTCGAGGGCGATATTGCCGTGGCCGAGAATGGCGCCTTCGCGGTCGATGCCGAATTTCTCGGCTAGCTGTTGTCGGGTTAAGCAGATGGCGCCGATGCCGGCTAGCCGACGTGCCTCGGCCTCGTCGCGCAGTTCCGGCGGACCAAGCATCGTGCCGGCCAGATAGAGTGACGGCATGCGGCTTAGGCCACAGTTGATGCCGAGTTCGGCAATGCGTCCGGCGAGATTGGAAACGGCGAGCCGCGAGCGTCGCCAGGCCTGCTGGGCCGAAGCTCTGCCGACCATCTTCGAGAGCGTGGAGAGAGGCTGGTCTATTTCGAATGCCACCAGTGCGGTGGTTGCGGCCGTCGAGCCCTTCAGCGGGCCGCGCCGGTCGATGCAGATGACCCGATGGCCATCGGCCGTCAGCGCCTCGGCCATCATGGCGCCGCTGATGCCCATACCGACGACCAGCACATCCGTGTTGACGTCCCGGATCAGGCCGTCCGTCGGCACCGCAGGCGCGCGATAGGCCGACCAGACGGGCTGGCCAGTTCTGAGGTCGAGTTTGCGGGGCATCGCATTCTCCGGAGGCGCGCCTTAACGCCCCGGAGCTTGTGTTGTTCCGGGTTAGACCCAGCCGGACAGTTCGCGCCGCACCATCGCCTCGATCACCGCCATCCCTTCCGCGCTATCGTTGAGGCAAGGTATATGGGCGAAATTCTTGCCGCCGGCATGGTGGAAGGTTTCAGCCGCCTCGCGGCCGATCTCGTCCAGCGTCTCGATGCAGTCGACGGAAAAGCCGGGATTGACGATGCCGATCGACTTGACGCCGTCCTGCGCGAGTTTTTCCACCGTCTTGTCGGTGTAGGGCTGCAGCCATTCCTGCGCGCCGAAGCGTGACTGGAAGGTGATGATCAGTTTCTTGTCATCCCAGCCGAGCCGTTCGCGCAACAGCCGCGTCGTCTTCTGGCAATGGCAATGATAGGGGTCGCCCTTCTCGAAATACGGTTTTGGAATGCCGTGATAGGAGGTGATGACCACCTCCGGCTCGAAGTCCAGCGTCGCCAGATGCCGTTCGATCGAGCGCGCCAGCGCCTCGATATAGACCGGCTCGTCATAGTAGGGCGGCACGCTGCGGACGGCCGGTGCGCGGCGCATCTTCATCAGCGCGCGAAACAGCTGATCATTGGCGGTTGCCGTGGTCGTCGCCGAATATTGCGGATAGAGCGGGAAGGTAAGGATGCGGTCGCAGCCCTGGTCGACCAGACGCTGGGCAATGCTGGCGGTTGAAGGGTTGCCGTAGCGCATCGCCCAGTCGACGACGACATCAGGCAGGTCGCGCAGCGCTTCGGCCAGCTTTTCGGCCTGGGCGCGGGTATAGGTGCGCAGCGGCGACTCGTTCTTTTCCCGGTTCCAGATCCGTGCGTAGTTGGCGCCCGATTTCTTGGGCCGCCTGGTGAGCACAAGGCCATAGAGGATCGGGTACCAGATCGCCCTGTTGAGTTCGATGACGCGCGGGTCGGACAGGAATTCACGGAGATAGCGCCACATCGGCTTGAAATCGGTGCCGTCGGGCGTACCCAGATTGACCAGCATGACGCCGATCTTGCCCGCCTTGACCGGCGGATGCCCAGCGGGCAACGGGCCGGGCGCCTTTGCGGCCTTGGGTTCGGCAGGGGTGGGAAGCGTCATAAGGGTTCTCCGGAAGACGCGAACCTAACCATCTTGCGCGCGCATTCAATGCAGCGTCTGGCCGCACCTTAAAGCGGATTGTCTGAATGGATTCAGACGACCCGCTTTAAGCCTTTGTTTTTATGCACCTCGTTCTCCCAAACCGAGGTCACTTTGGGGCGACATGAATTAGCCCGAAAACAGGACGCCCGTCCGGTTTTCGGACGGGCGGTGTCATTCAGGCATATAGCGGGGCTATTGCGGCGGGATGGTCAGCGTTGCGCCAACAGGAAGCCGGCGCGGCTCATAACCCTCGTTGGCGCCCGAAATGACCTTCCATTTGGCACCGTCGCCATAGGCCTTCTTGGCCAGATCCCAATAAGTGTCGCCGGCAACGATGACATGGCTGGCTTCGGCCGGCACGGCCTCCGCTGGCTTTGCCGGCTCGGCGGCGGGAGCCGGTGCCGCCGGGGCGGGGGCTGCTTCAGCCGGTTTTGCCGCCTCTGCCGGTGGCGCCGGCGGGGGTGGCGCTCCCTCTGTCGATATGGCCGGGGGTGTGTTGGCGATATCGCCCGAGTTGGCCGGCAATTCGGGCATTGCCGGTGCCGCATCGGCAGGCTTGGCGGCTTCAGCCGGTGCGGGCGCCGGCGTGGCCGGCGCTGCTTCGGCTGGCTTGGCCGGATCGGTTGCCGGGGCCGCAGGCGCCGCGGCGACGGTCGCGGCTATTTCGGTGATGCGGCCGTCGAGCTTCGGCGTGTAGGGCCGGTGGGCGCCGAGGTAGTCGGCAACCACCTGTTCGAGGCCGGGGCCGTAATCATAGGCATTCTTGGCCTTGTCGGCGAAGACCTTGTAGCCGTCGCCACCCTGGCGGACATAGTTGTTGGTGGCGACCAGATAGTCCTTGTCCGGCTTGATCGGCGTCCAGGCGCCGCCCTCCATGACCTCCACCGATTTGACGCGGCCGGCATTGGGCGCGACGGATTTGTCGAAGGAGTATTTCAGGCCGGCGACCTGCGGGAAGCGCCCGGCGCCGTCCTCGACCTGGCTGAGGCCGCCCTCGAGGCTGGCCACCAGATCCTTGCCCGAAATCTGGAAGGTCGCCAGCGTGTTCTGGAACGGCAGCACGGTCAGCACTTCGCCCATGGTGACGGTGCCCTTGTCGATCGAGGCGCGCAGGCCGCCGCCATTGGAGATGACGATCTCGACGCCCTGTCCCTTGACGCGGTCGAGGATGGCGTCGGAGACGAGATTGCCCATCGCGCATTCGCGGGTGCGGCAGCTCTCGCGACTGCCGTCGATGACGTCGGTGGTTTCCGCCACTTCCTTGTTCTTCAACGCCTCGATCGGCGCTCCAAGCTCCTTGATACGGGCGAGCACGGCCGGGTCGGGGGTGATCGACTTGTCGAGATAGATCGGGTCGCCGCTGGCCGATTTGACGACGCCATTGTCGTCGAACACCACCTTGAACTCGCCGAGATATTTCGAGTAGGACGCCGCCTGCACCACCGGCACCTTGTAGCCGTCCGGATTGTCGACCATCGTCGGGTAGGGGCCTTCCGCCTTGGGGTCGGTGTTCGACAGCAGCGAATGGCTGTGGCCGCCGACGACGACATCGATGCCCGGGATCTTGGCAATGACGTCACGCTCGCGCCTGTAGCCGATATGGGTCACGGCGATGATCTTGTTGACGCCTTCGCCCTTGAGCTTCTCGACCTCGGCGGTGATCGACTTGACGTCGTCCTCTATTGCGACGTTGGGTCCGGGGGAAGCGAGGTCCGGCGTGTCGTTGGTGATCGCGCCGATGATGCCGATTTTCTGGCCGCCGACCTCGACGACAACAGATGGCTTGACGCGGTCGCCGAGCTTGGATTGCGCGTTGGCCTTCACATTGGCGCCGAGCACCGGGAACTTGATCATGTCGAGGAACGGCGCCAGGGCCACTTCGCCGTCGTCGAATTCATGGTTGCCGAGCGCCATGGCATCGAACTTCATGTCGTTGAGGAATTCGCCTTCGACCTTGCCCTTGTAAGTGGAGTAGAACAGTGAACCCTGGAAATTGTCGCCTGCGCTGAGCAGCAGCACGTTCTGGCCTTGCAGCTTCTTGCGCTCCTGGGCGATCGCGGTGATCAGCCGGCCCGCGCCACCGATGCACTCGCCCTTGGTTTCCTCGTCCGCCGAGCAGGTCGATTCATATTTGTTGTTGCCTTCGATGCGGCTGTGCCAGTCGTTGATATGCAGGATGTTCAGCGTGTAGTCGGCAAAGGACGCGCCGGCCGACAGACCGAGGGCTGAGGCTGACAGGGCTGCAATGGCGGCAAGCTTCTTCATCTTCGTCTCCCGGAAAGCTGATCAGAGGCCATTAGCGCTCTTGCTTGACTGGAACATAACAGCCGGCGCTTCGGCCATGTTCCCATCGCGTTCTGGATGACGCAAGCGGAATCCGGGACCCTTTGCCGGCATAAAAAAGGACGGCCGCCAAACGGCCGCCGTCCTTGAGAAACGAATGGTCGTGGGTTCAGACGCGCCTTGTCAGCACGAAATTCTGACCGCTGGAGCTGGTGCAGTTGAGCTGGCTTGTCGACACCATCAGGCAGTTGAAACTGACCGCGGTCTGGCGGATCAGCGAGGTGCCGTTGATCTGCACCGATGTGGCGCCGGTCATCGTATAGCTGCCGTCGGCAAGCTTCTGGCCGGTGTCGGTGGCGACCGTCGTGAAGGTACCGCCGGCGAAGGTCGACAGGCCGGTGCCCTTGGCGTCGATCCATGAGCCCTCGACACCTTTCGGCGCCGCTGCCATCGGCGGTTCATCAGGGCCGCTGGTCGCACAGGCGGCGAGCATCGTCGCAATGGCACCCGCCACGCTCATCGAAAGAATTTTGCGCGCAATGATCATGTGAAAATCCTCTCCTCTCGCATCGGCCCGAAAATCGGAATCGATTTTCGACAAGCACGAGGCGTGCATCCAAGTTTCCAGAGCGACATGCGTCCAGATGAATGCGTGTCGTTGTGGTCCGCATCCCTTCAATCGCCCGATTTCCGGGCGATTGCAAGGCGGTGAGGCAGGTAGGCGGTGCTGCTATCGCACAAGGATGTTGCGGAACTGCCACGGGTCGTTCCGGTCGAGGTCTTCCGGGAACAGGCCGGGACGGTTATCGAGCGGCGTCCAGTCGGTGTAGTAGCCCTTGACCGGTCCGAGGTACTGGGACTGCACTTCCAGGCACCGCCTGTAGTCCATCTCGTCGGCTTCGACGATGCCGGCCTCGGGGTTCTCGAGCGCCCAGACCATGCCCGAGAGCACCGCCGAGGTGACCTGCATGCCGGTGGCGTTCTGATAGGGCGCCAGCTTGCGCGCCTCGGCGAGTGACAGCTGCGAGCCGTACCAGTAGGCATTCTTGTCGTGGCCGTAGAGCAGCACGCCGAGTTCGTCGACGCCGTCGATCAACTCGTTCTCGTCGAGCACATGATGCACCGGCTGAGGCTTGCCGGCGGCGCCGAACATCTCGTCGAGCGACAGCATCGCGTCGTTGCAGGGATGATAGGCATAGTGGCAGGTCGGGCGGTACTGGACCTTGCCCTTCTTCGAACGCACGGTGAAGAAATCGGCGATCGAGATCGCCTCATTATGCGTCACCAGCAGGCCGTATTGCGCGCCGGGAGTCGGACACCACGAGCGCACGCGCGTGTTGGCGCCCGGCTGCTCCAGATAGATGGCTGCCTTCGAGCCGTGCTTGTGCTTCTTGGCGTTCTTCGGCATCCATGTCTCGTGTGTGCCCCAGCCAAGTTCCGCGGGCTGCAGGCCCTCGGAGATGAAGCCTTCGACCGACCAGGTGTTCCAGAACACATCCATCGGTTTCGGCTTCTTGGCGCGCTGGGTGTCGCGTTCGGCGATGTGGATGCCCTTGACGCCGGCCTTCTTCATCAGCTTGGCCCAGCCCTCGCGGTCGTCCTGCGCGGGCTCCGAGAACTCCAGGCCAAGATCGGTGGCGAGATTGACCAACGCCTGCTTGACGAACCACGAGACCATGCCTGGATTGGCGCCGCAGGTGGAGACCGCCGTGGCGCCGCCGGGCTTGTCGTGCTTTTCCTTGAGCAGCGACTCGCGCAGCGCGTAATTGGTGCGGCTGGCGTTGTCCGCCTTGGCGTCGAAATAGAAGCCGAGCCATGGTTCGACGACGGTGTCGATGTAGAGCACGCCGAGTTTGCGGCAGAGCCGCATCAGGTCCACCGAGCCGGTATCGACCGACAGGTTGATGCAAAAGCCCTGGCCGCCGCCATTGGTCAGGAGCGGCGTCAAGAGCTTCTTGTAGTTCTTCTCGGTCACGGCTTCCTGGACGAAGGCGATGCCGCGCTCGTCGAGCAGCTTGCGGTCGGTGTCGCGCGGGTCGACGACCGTCATGCGCGACTTGTCGAACTTGAAATGGCGTTCGATCAGCGGCAGCGTTCCACGGCCGATCGAGCCGAAGCCGATCATCACGACAGGGCCGCTGATCTCACCGTAAACGGGCCAGTTTTCATTCGCCATTTTATCGAGCACTCCTTCAAAACCCAGGAACCTGGGAAAACATGCGCAAAACCGGGAATTTTTGCCCGGCGGCCATGCGCTACATCACAGATCATTGTCACAAACCAGAGAAAAGCGCCAACTAGCGGCTACGCTGCGTTGGCTACGTGGTTAAGGCTGAAACCGTGGATGAATGGCTCTACCCGAACCGAAGTTAGCTCATTCGCCAAGCGCAAGCGACGTGCCCCGTCCGTTCAAGGGATTTTTGCCCTCGGCGCAGCTGTGGACGCCCGAACGACCAACTCCACGGGCAGAACGACTTGGCGGGGCGGTTGGTTGTCAAGAACCATGCGGGCGGCGAGCCTGCCTTTTCCGATCACGTCTTGCGCGACAGTCGTCAGCGGAGGTGTGGTGCGCGCGGATTCAGCAGTGCCATCGAAGCCAATGACCGACACGTGGCCCGGCACCTCTATGCCGCGACAAACCGCCTCGTCGAGTATTGTGATCGCCTGCCAATCCGACATGGTCAGGATCGCGGTCGCTTCAGGCACATTGTCGAACACAATCGCTCCAGCAGCCGGCTCGCCTGGCGTCGTCTCGATGATCGGGACATCGTCGATCGACAGGTTCGCCTCGGCCAAACCCTGTTTGAAGCCGTCGAGCCTCTCGTTGTCGAGCGAGAAGCCGGCTAGAAGCGGGCGCTTTGCCTGTCCGGGCATGTGCACGATCGGAGGGCCTGGAGTCCTCCGTATGGACAGGATAGCAAAATGTCGGTGTCCCAGCCCGGTCAGATGCCGGACGGCAGCGATCGCACCACTCCTGCCGTCGATCTTTATCGAATTGATGTCGGGACCTGCGTCGCTTTCGAGAATGACGAAGGGCATACGCCGTCGTTGTGCCGATGTTATGAGGCCGATATCCGCGCTGTGACCAAGGATGAAGCCGTCGACCAGGGCCTCGCGGATATTGGCGATGCGCGTGTTGTCGGTGCCGTTTACAAGACTGAGCGCCGCTCCGGCCTCGTCGCAGGCGAGCGAAACGCCTAACACCAACTCGCGGAGATAGGGACTTCTGAGCACGTCGGAGATGGCGTAGGCACCAGGCGGCATGAACCCGATGGCGTTGAACTTGCCATCCCGCAGCAATCGACCCTTTGGATCGGGGCCGCCAAATCCAAGCGCTCGCGCAGCCGCTTCGACACGTTCGCGCAACTCAGGCCTAACCAGCTCCGGCCGGTTGAAGACGTTGGAAACAGTGCCCCGGGAAACGCCGGCAGCCTTGCCCACGTCGGCTAGCGTTGGCATTGCGATTCACCCATTTACCTTCAGTTAGACCATTTTTTGGAGCGCTCCAAGAATTTTGTTGACTGGAAAGTGGAAAAGGCGGATCGTATCACTTGGAGCGCTCCAAGCAGGCGTATCTGGGCATTTTTCGCGACTGAAACATCGAAGATCGTCAAATGGCTTGGTCCCAACGGCCACGCCCAGGGAGGGAGTTATGGCAGAAACCAATGTTTTTCCCGCCTCGCTTATCGGTAAGACTTTCGACTGCGTTTTCGGCCCGTTCGTACCCCGGCTGACGTTTTTCTCGCCGGAAGAACTACATGTGCGTGCGTCGATCGGAGCCACCAAAATTGACGAGGTGGTCAAGATCGACATGACCAGCGTACGCCCGAACCTCGTGCTCATGAGCTGGACGGAGCAGAGCGGCAACTTCATCGTGCAGTTGCAGGATCATGAGAACGGGATCGTCCACAATTATGCGCGGCTGGCCGACGGGCAGCTCTTCTGTGCCCAAGGCGCCATTCAAGCCGTTTCGCCTGCGTGACGCTCCCGCGTCGGGGCCCGGCAAAGTGCGGCATCGACCGGCATACTGCTGTTTCCTAGTTGAAGTACTTCGGATTACGATCTGCTGAATTGCCGTCATCGATTTCCCTATTGAAGGAGGAAAGTGCGATGGAACTCGCTTACGACAGTCATCTGCTTGCCCGAATTCTGCTGAGCGTCGCGACCGTGGGCTACGGTTTGGTGACGATCAAAGCCGACCTCAACGCCACCCACGCCACCAATCCGCTGTGGACTCCGCACGCCCGGTTTCACGTCGTTTGGCAGGTGCTGAGCTACACCGGAGTCGCGCTGATTGCGCTGGGGCTTATCTGGATTGGAGGGCCACTCCAAGCCGAGCGGCTCTATCTCGCCGGGGGATTGGGCGTCGCCATGTATGGAGCGTTCTTCGTGGCCATGCTTTCACGACCGATCTATGGCGGCGTGCTCTACGACGAGAACGGCTACCTGCCATTCCGACCGCCGTTCGGACCGGCGGGTTGGCGGTGGGATGTCAACGTCACCGTCTTTAGCGCGATGTCCGCGATCCTGCTGCTGGGCCTAGCCGCGATTTAGGACAGCGCCAGCGCCCCGAGCCGGTCGACTAGCCGATCGCGGTCTGATGTCAGGCCCTTGTAGTCGAGCTGAGCGAGATCGAGCGCTTCGAGCTGGGCGGCGAAAGACGCCGCGAGCTTCGCCCGATCAGGGTGCCTGGCCAGCACGGCGAGCGGATCGAGATGGATGCGGATGGTGAACAGGATATCGCGTGAAACAGGCAGTTTGCGCAGGGTCTGCCGCTCGACGCGGATGAACGCATGGGCGTCGATGTCGCCATCGGGAAAGCGCGACGGCCGGTTGGTGGCGCGGTCGATGCGCTGCAGGTCGGAGAGCGGATGATAGAGCGCGTTGTCGGACTGGATCGACCAGTTGTAGCGCTCGACGGCCTGCCCCTGGAGGCCATCGAACATCCGGTTGATGAGTTCCGCCGGACGCGTGCCCGGGCCGAAACCCGGCACCGGCGCGTGGATGTCCTGCAGCGGCTTGCCGAATTTTTCCAGGAGCGACCAGGACGAGGGGAAGCAAAGCGAGCCGGCAACCAGCCGCCAGCCGCTGTCGCCACGGCGCATCAGGATCAGGTCTTCCTGGACGAGCTGTGAGGCCTTGGCCAGCGGCGCATCGGCGAGGGAAGCAGGCAGTCGGTTCGCCGCGCCCGCCACCTCGACGCCTGGTCCGCCGAGCCGATGGGTTTCGGGGAACCTCTCCAGGAGATGCGCAGCGAGCAAGTCGAGCACTTCCTGCTGGGCATCGCGCGTGCCGTCCTCTTCGACGAAAACGCGCTCTGGGATTTCGGCATAGAGCCGGTGCTTCTCGGCGAGATACGGCAGCAGATGGCCGTCGATCTCGATCCAGTCCGCCGGATCGAGCGGCTTCAGCCCGATACTGAACAGTTTCGACGAGCCGTCATAGGGCGTGTGGGTGGGGAGCGTATGCTCTGGGGGCGTGTGAGTGGGCACAGTCGTCCTGTTTCAGGTCAGTCTTGCGGGGATCAGTCCGCGCAGCGAATTGCCGACGAACAGGGACTTGGCGGATTTCAGATCGTCCAAGCTGTAGATCGCTTCGCGGGCGCGGCCTTCATCCAGAAGCTGCGCGCGCAATACACCAGGCAGCAGGCCGCAGTCGAGCCGGGGCGTGGCCAGCACGCCGTCGCCGAGATCGGCAAAGACATTGGTGATCGTGCCTTCACAGATCTCGCCGCGCTCGTTGGCCATAAGCACCTCGTCGGCCTGGGTGATGAGGTGTTCGGCGCGGGCACGCGTGTAGAGCTGCCGCCGGCTGGTCTTGTGGCGCAGCAGCGTGTCGTGCGAATCGAGCCCCGTCCGCGCCAGCCGCAGCATCCAGACCTTGTCGGCGGCGAGCGGTTCATAAGGCTGCGCCGAGGCCGCCACCTCACCATCGTGCGACAGGACGAGCCGCGTGCGCATGGCAACGCCGGAACCGCCGACTGCGCTGCTCAGTGCCTCGCCGACCGTGCCTGGATCGCAGTGGAAGCCGAGCTCCGCCGCCGAGCCATAGAGGCGCGCAAGATGGCGATCGAAGCGCAGGAAGCCCGGGCCGGGTTCCCAGCGCATGGTCTCGATCAACTGAAAGTCGGCGGTGTTCCCGTCGCGAAGCGCGCTTTCAGCAGACACTCCTGATACTCCTCCTGCGCCGTCGAATCGAAGACGACGCCGCCTCCGACATTGTAGACGGCCTCGCCGCCCGAAAAGAGCGAGATGGTGCGGATCGCCACGGAAAAGCGCATCGGGCCGCCGGGCGCGATCCAGCCTATGGCGCCGCAATAGGCATCGCGGGGCGTGCCTTCCAGGTCGCGCAGGATCTCCATGGCACGGATCTTAGGCGCGCCGGTGATCGAACCGCAAGGAAACAGCGCCGCGAAGATCTGGCGGATAGAGAGACCCGGCAGCAGTTTGGCCCTGACGTCGCTCACCATCTGATGCACGGTCGGGTAAGTCTCGATGCGGAACAGCGCCGGCACGTCCAGCGTGCCGACCTCGCTGATCAACGAGATATCGTTGCGCAGGAGATCGACGATCATGCGGTTTTCGGCCTGATTCTTCTCGTCATTGCGCAGGAAGATCTTCTGCCGTTCGTCCTCGGCCTTGGTCGCGCCTCGCGGCGCCGTGCCCTTCATCGGATGCGTCTCGATCATGCCCTCGGCGTCGATCTCGAAGAACAGTTCAGGCGAGCGCGACAGCACGATGGGTTCACCGAGCGCGATCAGCGCGCCATATTTCACCGGCTGACGTTCCGTCAATGCATCGAAGGCGGCCAGCGGCTCGCCTGACCATTGCGCATGCACGGGAAAGGTCAGATTGCCCTGGTAGCAATCACCTTGCCGGATGTGCTGGTGCAGCCGCGAGAAGCGTTTTTCATAATCCTCGGGCGACCACGTCGCACGGGCGTCGAAGATAGGGCCGTTGGTCGCCGTGGTGTCGCGCGGCGGCACCGCCTCTTCGACCGGGGCATCGAAAACCCCAAGGCACACGAGTGGGGCCCGGCGTCCATTCGGCAGCAGGGGAACGAGCTTGGGTTCGAGCAGGTAGCCCGCCTCATACGAGAAATAGCCGGCAAGCCATTTGCCTGCATCATGCGCGGCTTGTGCTGCTTCCAGAGCCGGTTCGAAATCCCCTGCTTCGTGCGCCACGATGACATCGGCCGGCCGGTCGAAAACGAGCTGGCGCGCGCTTTTGTCATTGCGAAAAATTGCGGCGGGCAGGGACATGGGACTCATGCTGCGGTCTATGAAGCATCAACCGCTCTATATGGGGTGCCGCCCGCGCGCAATCGAGGGAACGGCACGCTGCCTCTTAAAGCCGACGTTTGGGCCAACTCAGGAACCAAGAGCAAACGGCGGCGCCGATATGGCGCCGCCGCTTGCAATCTTCAGGTCTCGCCTGGCGATCAGCTGTTGCTGGAGGTTCCGGCTGTTGGAAACTGCTTGGCGAATTCCTTCTCGTTGCCGGCGGCGAGCAGCTTGGCCTGCTCGATCCAGCGTTCGCGCGCGATGCGGCCGTCGA
This sequence comes from Mesorhizobium sp. M0088, assembly GCF_040322895.1. Classification (NCBI taxonomy): domain Bacteria; kingdom Pseudomonadati; phylum Pseudomonadota; class Alphaproteobacteria; order Hyphomicrobiales; family Phyllobacteriaceae; genus Mesorhizobium; species Mesorhizobium sp. M0088. The sequence continues at coordinate 111,725 of NZ_JAMYUI010000020.1, read as the reverse complement.
AATTCATGATGTCCTCGATCCGTTTGATATCGGCCGTGGTCCAGGACGCGATCTGGGCGAAGTTGGTGACGCCTTGCGCCTTGAGCAGCTTCTCGTTGACCGGACCGATACCGATCAGCCGGCGCAGATTGTCGGGCTTGCCGGATGCTGGACCGGCTGCTGGTTTGGCTGTTGCAGGCTTGCTCGTTGCGGATTTGGCTGGAGCCGAGGTTTTGGTGACGGCGGGTTTCGCCGCCGCCTTGGCAGAGACCGGCTTGGCAGAGACCGCTTTCGCAGCGGCGGCCGGTTTAGCCGGCGCGGGCTTTGTGGCGGCGGATTTGGCCGGCGCGGGGGTCGACATCAGGGCCGCCGGCGCCTGGCTTGCCGGCTTTGCCGCGCTGCTTCCGGCGGCAGGTGCGGCCGACGCTTCACGCAGCCGGCGCTCGAGGTCGGCGCGGGTCTTGCCGCATGCATCGAGTTCGCCGGTCAGGCGGTCGCCGTCGGTGCGCAGCCTGTCGCGTTCGCTGCGTGTACGGTCGAGGTCGCCGCGCAAGCTGTCGAGTTCACCGCGCAGGCGCCCCCAAAGGAACCAGCCGACCAACACGCCTATCAGGAACGCCAGGACCACGTAGAAAAAAGTGCCCATTGTCTCTCTCCAGTCAGATCCGTCTGCCGTGGGTCATGACCTTCGGCGAAGGACTACTCTTGGTGGTTCCGCGGTAAGCAGAACAGCCGGCTTCGGTTCGAGCTGCGGCGATCGGCTTTGCTTGCCCATGGCCAACGGCCGTTGTCGCGTTCGCCTGAGCGCCACGGTTGGCTGAGATTTCTCCTCGCCGATCCGCATGCGCTCCGGCTGAGCTTGGAACGAAGGCTATCATAGAGCTTGTGGAAAGCTATCGGAAAACTTCGGTGGAGAGTACTTCAAGAACAGATATTTAGGGCGATAGTAGAGCTGTCCCAACATGCATTCCGGCTAAACTGTTAGAGCGACGCCTGAGGGACGCGTTTCAAGCGTCGAGCGCTTCCAGCTCGTCGATCAGGCCACTGATGACGCCAAGTCCGATCTGCCAGAAGGCGGGATCGGTGGCGTCGAGCCCGAAGGGCGCCAGAAGCTCGGAATGATGCTTGGTGCCCCCGGCGCGCAGCATCTCGAAATACTTGTCCTGAAAGCCGCGCTCGGCGTTCTGGTAGACCGCGTAGAGCGAGTTCACCAGGCAGTCACCGAAAGCATAGGCATAGACATAGAAGGGCGAATGGATGAAGTGCGGGATGTAGGTCCAGAACACCTCGTAGCCTTCGCGCAGTTTGATGGCGGGACCTAGACTTTCGGCTTGCACTTCGAGCCAGAACTGACCGAGCCTGTCGGAGGTCAGTTCGCCGTTCTTGCGTTCGGCATGCACCTTGCGCTCGAATTCATAGAAGGCGATCTGGCGCACGACCGTGTTGATCATGTCCTCGACCTTCTGGGCGAGCATGGCCTTGCGCTCGCGCCGGTCGGTGGTCTGGTCGAGCAGCGAGCGGAAGGTCAGCATCTCGCCGAAGACCGATGCCGTCTCGGCCAGCGTCAGCGGCGTCGAGGCCATCAGTGCGCCCTGGCCGCCGGCCAGCACCTGATGGACCCCATGGCCAAGCTCGTGCGCCAGCGTCATCACATCGCGCGGCTTGCCCATGTAGTTGAGCAGGACATAGGGATGCGCCGACGGTACGGTCGGATGGGCGAAGGCGCCAGGCGACTTGCCGGGCCGCACCGGCGCGTCGATCCAGTTGCGGTCGAAGAAGGTTCGCGCGATCTCGGCCATGTCGGGCGAAAAGCGCTGATAGGCGGACAGCACCGTGTTCCTGGCCTCGTCCCAGCCGATGATCGCCTGGGGCGTATCCGGCAATGGCGCATTGCGGTCCCAGTGGTTCATCACCTCCATGCCCAGCCAGCGTGCCTTCATCGCGTAATAGCGATGCGACAGGCGCGGATAGGCATCGCGAACGGCGGAAGCCAGGGCGTCCACCACGCTGCGCTCGACGCGGTTGGCGAGATGGCGTGAATCGGCGATGTCCTCGAAGCCGCGCCAGCGGTCGGATATTTCCTTGTCCTTGGCCAGCGTGTTGGTGATCAGCGTGAAGGTGCGCAAATTTTTGCGGAAGGTCGTGGCCAGCGCCTCGGACGCCCGGCGGCGCACCCCGCCGTCGGCGTCCTGCAAACGGTTCAGCGCCGGCTCCAGCGTCAGTTCCTCGCCGTCGATGTCGAAGCGAAGGTCGGTCATCGTCTCGTCGAACAGGCGGTTCCAGGCGCCGCGTCCGGTGATCGACTTTTCGTGGAAGAGCTGCTCGACGCGGTCCTCGAGCTGGTAGGGCTTGTCCTTGCGCAGATCGAGCACCCACGGCCGGTAGTGACCGAAGGCGGGATCGCCGACGAGCGCGCCTTCGATCGACGCATCGTCGATCAGGTTGAGTTCGAGCGCGAAGAACAGAAGGTGCGCGCTGGCGTCGGTCATCTTCTCCTGGACGTCGCCATAGAGCTTGGCGCGCTGGGGATCAGCGGTGTTTCCGGCATAAACCAGACCCGCATAGGAGACGATGCGGCCGATCAGTTCCTCCAGCGCCTCGTAGGCGACAAGCGCCTCGCCCAACCTGCCGGCGCTGCCGCGCTCGGCCTCGGCGGCCAGCGTGCCTTTCCAGCGGTTCTCGAAGCTGGTCGCATCAGTGGCGGCCTTGGCGATGTCGCGCTTCAGCTCCGGCGCATCCATGCCGGCATAGAGGTCGGCAAGGTTCCATTCCGGCAGGTCGCCCAGCTCGGCCGCGCCCTGACCGGACGCCGGCGCCGCAAGCCGCCGAGCAGAGACCATGTTGCCAGAATCCTTATGCATTGCCGACACCTTCCGTGGCCAAGGTTCAAGGGGAAACGAGAAGCCGGTCAAATCCTAAGGAATTCATTCACCGGGTTTTTTGAAACCTTATTTAGAACCCTGTGCCAAGATGGTCCACAGGGCAGGATTCCTCGGGCGGGCATAGTCGTATCAGTCATGACAGGTTCCATACTCATAGTCGATGACGATCCGGTGCAACGCCGGCTGCTCGAAGCGGCGGTGACGCGGTTCGGCTACAGCGCAATCGTCGTCGATGGCGGCGCGGCCGCTCTCGATATCCTCGATGGACCCGGCGCCCGCGAGGTGTCGGTGGTCATCCTCGATCTGGTCATGCCCGGTCTCGACGGTATCGGCGTGCTGAAGGCGATGCGCGAGCGCGACATCCACGTGCCGGCCATCGTGCAGACCGCGCAGGGCAGCATCGAGACCGTGGTATCGGCGATGCGTCACGGCGCCTTCGATTTCGTCGTCAAGCCGGCGTCTCCCGACAGGCTGCAGGCGTCGATCGGAAATGCGCTCAAGGTCGAGGCCGTCGAGGGCGAGGTCAAACGCACGTCGCGCCGGCGCGGCGGCCTCCTGACCTTCAAGGACATGATCACGCACAGCCCGGCCATGGACAGGGTGATCCGCCTTGGCCAGAAAGCGGCGGCATCCAACATCCCGATCCTGATCGAGGGCGAGTCCGGCGTCGGCAAGGAACTGGTGGCGCGCGCCATCCAGGGCAGTGGCGACCGCCGTTCGAAACCCTTCGTCACGGTCAATTGCGGCGCCATTCCCGACAATCTGGTCGAATCGATCCTGTTCGGCCATGAGAAGGGCTCGTTCACCGGCGCCACCGACAAGCACACGGGCAAGTTCGTCGAAGCGCATTCGGGCACACTGTTCCTCGACGAGATCGGCGACCTGCCGCTCGACGTGCAGGTCAAGCTGTTGCGCGCGGTCCAGGACGGCGAGGTCGACCCGGTCGGCGGACGCTCGACCGTCAGGGTCGACATCAGGCTGATTTCGGCGACGCACCGCAACCTCCTGCAGCAGGTCAAGGACGGCAAGTTCCGCGAGGATCTGTTCTACCGGCTGAACGTCTACCCGATCTTCGTGCCGCCGCTGCGCGACCGCCGCGACGACATCCCGTATCTGGTCACCCATTTCATGGAGAAGGTGGCGCCGGCCGACCCGCGTCATCGCCTGCAAGGTATTTCGGCGGCAGCGCTCGCCGTGCTGCAGGCCTATGACTGGCCCGGAAACATCCGGCAGCTCGAAAATGCCGTCTTCCGGGCCTCGGTGCTTTGCGAAGGCGATGTGCTTTCCGCCGAGGACTTCCCGCAGATACGGGCGCAAGTGGAAGGCACCGTCAACCTGGATATGGACGGCGATGCGCCGGCGCCCTCCCAGTCTTTGCAGGAGCGCGATGACGAAGCCTTGCCCGGCGAGGGCGGCCCAGCAATCGCGTTCGATCCGCCGGCAAGGCTGCAGCCTCGCTTCGGCACGTTGCGGGCGCTCGACGAGCGCGGCAATGTGCGGGCACTGGCCGATGTCGAACTCGAGATGATCAAGCTTGCCATCGATCACTACAACGGACAGATGAGCGAAGTCGCCCGCCGACTCGGGATCGGTCGCTCGACGCTCTATCGCAAGCTCAAGGAACACGGCATCGATCCGGAGACGGGCCGCGTAGACCGGCTCGCCTCCTAAGGGCGATGCCGGGCTGAGCTTCGGAATCCGGCTTGCCGCAAGGCCGACGCCAGCTTGCAATGCCACAGCAGGCCTTGTATCGCCGTTTCGGCGGCATTGTGGCTGTGTCATGGACAGCTCTGTTCACGCATTAAGGCTAACGGTAACAGATCGTGTTCGGGCCGAAGGCGGAAATCTGATCTAAACCAGCGGTTTACCAAGAAACCTTGTGAACAATTTTTGACGGGATATCGCCACGGTGTTACCGCATTTCGGCTTCAATAAGCGATGATTAACCATTAGGATCGATATTCGGGTGTGCTAATGCCACATCCGTTTGGACAAATCCGGGGACAAACGGCAGCCTGCAAGGCCTTTTGATTTGAACAGAATCGAACGACACACAAACAGGCGGCACCATCATTTGAGCGTCTGGCCGAAGTGGCTGGCAGTGTTGGTTGTCGCTTTTGGTTTTGTTGCCGCGGCTGCGAGCGGAGCCAGCGCCGAAACACGGTCGCTGAAGCTTTATCATCTCCACACCCACGAGAAGGCCGAGATCGTCTACAAGCGCAACGGCCGCTACGTTCCCGAGGGTCTCAGGAAGATCAACATCATTTTGCGCGACTGGCGTCGCAACGAGCCGACCAAGATGGATCCGCGCCTGCTGGATCTGGTCTGGGAAGCGTATCGGGAAGCCGGCGCCACGGACTACATCCAGGTCATCTGCGGCTATCGCTCGCCGTCGACGAACTCGATGCTGCGCGGCCGCAGCAGGGGCGTCGCCGAGAAGAGCCAGCACATGCTCGGCAAGGCGATGGATTTCTATATTCCCGGCGTGCCGCTTAAGAAGCTGCGCAACATCGGTCTCAAGATGCAGGGCGGCGGCGTCGGCTACTATCCGTCATCCGGTTCGCCGTTCGTCCACATGGATATCGGCAATGTGCGCCATTGGCCCGGTATCAGCCGGCAGGAACTGGTCAGCCTGTTCCCCAATGGCAAGACGCTGCATGTGCCGAGCGACGGCAGGCCGCTGCCCGGCTTTGAGCAGGCGCTCGCCTCCTACAAGGCGCGCAAGGGTTCAGGCTCGCCGGCCATCGAGATGGCCAGTGCTGGCGGCAGCGGCAAGAAATCAGGTGGCTTCCTGTCGGCTTTCTTCGGTGGCGGCGGCGACGACGAGGCCGACGACAGCGCCGATGTCCAGACCGCTTCGGCCGCCCCTCCGCCCAAAGCGAGAAACCTGAAGCCGGCAGCGGCAGCCAAGACCAGCAACCTCCCGGGCATTGCCATCGTGGCGCCGGAGAATGCGCGGCGCGCCGAGATTCCGCAGGTGGCCGAGCAGCAGGCTCCGGAGCCGGAAGAGGACACGCCGGAGACGATCATCGCGGCATTGCCGGCCCGAAGCGTTCCGCTGCCGGATTTCGCACCGCGGCCGAAAGCCGATGTCGGCGCTCAGCAGCCTGAGAATGTTCCTTTTGCGATGGCGGAGGCGACAGCCACCACCGAGCAGGCCGTGGCGACCGCGCATGCGCCGGCGAGCGTTCCTTTCGGCGTGGCCGATGCAACGGCTTCGGCTAATCCGGCCCAGGTCGCGGTCAACAACATACCGTTGCCGACATGGCGTCCCGACAATTCGCTGCCGGCCGCTTTGGCTGCGGCGCCCAGCAAGGATGTGCTGATGGCGCTGGCCGAGACGGCTGATCAAAGCAAGACGGCGACCGATGCGTTCTCGGTGCTGCCGACGGCGCGGCCCGAGATGGCCAGGCCGGATGCGGTCAAGGCCGTGCTCGACGAGGCCAATGCCCAGGTCGGTGCGGCCGATTACCAGCTTGCTTCCTTGTCCGGATCCGAGCCGCGTTCGGCGTTCAACGATCCGGGCACCAACGCCGCTTCGCCGCGCGATGCCGTCGTTGCCCGCCCAGTCGGTTCCGATCCGGCCGCCGCGATCGGCGCCGGCGTCAAGACGACCCGCAAGGAATCGAGAGCCACCGCCCGCGACCTGAAGCCAGGCCCCAAGGCCATGGTGGTTGCAGCCGCACCGCAGGCCGCCCGCTGGGCATTGACCAGCGGCGACCATGTCGCCACCGTTTCAAGCGCGACGACGGCGCCGGGCTACGCCTACAGCATCGTGCACACGGCGCCGAGCGAGGTCTACACGGCCGGCTTCCAGCCGAGCAGCCAGGTGGCCGATGCCAACCGCTTCACCGGCAACGCCGTCAAGTTCATGTCGGTAGCCCGCTTCCAGACCAAATGACGGCAGATCAATCGGCAAAGCCGCGCCGGGCAACCAGCGCGGCTTTTTGCTGTTCAGCGAACCGGGCCAGCCTGCACGGTCACGCGCGGCTGAACTTCTCGTGAAGCCGGAACGGTCGGCCTATTCCCCGGGTTAATACAGGTTCGTTCAAACCCGGGGAGATCCATGAAGAACATCCTATTGGCATCGGTCATCGCATTGGCAACCGCTTCGGCGGCCATCGCCCCTACGCAGGCCGAGACCATTGTCGTCAAGACTCATGACCATATGCACATGAAGAAGCACTGCGGCACCAAGGTGGTCACAAGCTCGAAGCATCACCACAGGGTGGTTGAAAAGGTTCGGGTCTGTAGCTGATCCGGTTCGGAGCCGATTTGGCAAACCCGGTCGACGCGAGTCGGCCGGGTTTCTTCATCCCGTGGCCGAGGCCTTATTTCGCAAGCTTGCTCGCGGCGCGCGCCAGGGCTTCGATCTCGTCCCACTTGCCGGCCTTGACGAGGTCGTCGGGCGCCACCCAGGAGCCGCCGACGCAGACCACGTTGGGCAGGCTGAGATAGTCGGCCGCGTTCTTGGCCGAGATGCCGCCGGTCGGGCAGAATTTCACATCGGCGAGCGGCGAGGCAAAGGCTTTCAGCGAAGCGATGCCGCCCGACTGCTCGGCCGGGAAGAATTTCAGGAAGCGCAAGCCGGCTTCCCGTGCAGCCATGATCTCGCCGGGCGTGATGGCGCCGGGCAGCAACGGAACATCGCTGCCGGCGGCGGCCGACAGAAGCTCGCGGGTGATGCCGGGGCTGACGATGAACCGAGAGCCCGCGGCAGCCGCCTCTTCGAACTGCCTGGCATCGAGAATGGTGCCGGCGCCGACGATGGCGTCCTCGACTTCACCAGCGACCCGCCGGATCGCTTCCAGCGCGTCGGCGGTCCTCAGCGTGATCTCGATTGCCGGCAGGCCGCCGCGCGCCAGCGCGCGCGCCAGCGGCACGGCACTGGCGATATCAGAGATCTTCAGCACGGGGATGACCGGCTGGCCGTTGAGGAGCGACAGGAGTTTTTCGGTCTTGCTGGGCATGTGTCTCTCCGTAGCGTGGACAATTCAACCGATTAGCAGAAGGCCGTTTTCCTGTCCACGAAACCGGCCGTGTCGCGATGTCACGTGTCGCCCATGCTCGCCAAGCTTAGCTCACAAAGGCGGCTGCCAGCTCGGCGGCGGTGTCGGCAGGTTTGTGCCGGCAGCTTTGTCAGGATAGGAATTTTTTCTTGACTCCCTGATCTCAGCTATGGTACAAATTCGCCTATGGTGCAGATTTGCGCCCGGGACCTCCGAACAGGATGCCTGCTTTGCCTTGAATAGGCTTTCGTGAGCGTCTAGTGGCTTCGGCAATGACATCACTTCCACCCTTCCGCGTCGCAGCGCTCTACCGGTTTGCCCGGCTCGACGCTTTCGAAGAACTGCGCGCGCCGCTCGCCGCCTTCTGCTGCGGGCGCGGCATCAAGGGCACGCTGCTGCTGGCGCATGAAGGCATCAACGGCACCGTCGCCGGCAGCGAGGCGGCAATTGCCGAACTGATCCTGTATCTCGAAGCCATCGAAGGGCTGGCGGGCCTCGAGGTCAAGTACAGCGCAGCCGCGGACATGCCGTTCCACCGCATGAAGGTGCGGCTGAAGCGCGAGATCGTTACCATGGGCGTCGACGACATCGATCCTTCGAAAAGTGCCGGCACCTATGTCGCGCCGGCCGACTGGAACGCGCTGATTTCGCAGCCCGGCACTGTCGTCATCGACACGCGCAATGCCTACGAGGTGTCGATCGGCACATTCAGGGGTGCGATCGACCCGGCCACCGCAAGCTTCCGCGAGTTCCCGGCCTGGGTGGAGGCGCACCGGGGGGAACTCGAAGGCCGCAAGGTGGCGATGTTCTGCACCGGCGGCATTCGCTGCGAAAAGGCAACCGCCTATGTCAAATCGCTCGGCTTCGAGGATGTCTTCCATCTCAAGGGCGGCATTCTCAAGTATCTCGAAGAGGTTCCGGCCGAACAGAGCCTCTGGCAAGGCGAGTGCTTCGTCTTCGACGAGCGCGTTTCGGTGTCGCACGGCCTCGCCGAGGGCGAAGCGGAACTGTGCCGCGCCTGCCGTCACCCGCTGACACCGGGCGACCTGACGTCGCCCAAATTCGCCGCCGGTATTTCCTGCCCGCATTGTTTCGATGCGCGTTCGAACGAGGACCGCCAGCGTTATGCCGAGCGCCAGCGCCAGGTCGAGCTTGCGCAGGCGCGGGGCAGAGAGCCGCATATCGGCTCCTGATCCAGGCATCGAGCTGCTGCAAAGCGGCCGCCTGTCATTGCAATGTCAAGTTTCGGGACCTACGTCTTCGACGTTCGAAACCTGCCCGTTCGGCCGGGCAAATCCTGGAGGCACTGAATGTTCGATCCCAAGAAGCTTCTCGACGATCTGCTCGGCTCGCAAATCCCCGGCACCAGTGGCACCGTCCGCGACAAGGCGGGGCAGGCCGTGCAGATGGCCAAGGACAATCCGCTGGCCGCCGGCGCACTGGCCGCCGTGCTGCTTGGAACTGGTGCCGGTCGTAACGTGACGGGCGCCGCGGTGAAGCTTGGCGGACTGGCTGCCATCGGCGGCCTCGCCTACAAGGCCTACCAGAACTACAAGGCCGGCAACGCACCCGCCGAAGCACCGGCGGCCGGCGAACCGGAATTGCTGCCGCCGCCCAAGGACACCGCCTTCCACCCGTCGCAGGCGCCGCAAGGCGAGGACGAATTCACGCTGACCCTGATACGGGCGATGATCTCGGCGGCGAAGGCCGATGGCCATATCGACGATGAAGAGCGCCAGAAGATCGCCGGCAAGCTCAGCCTGGCCGGCATAGACTCCGATGCCGAAAAGTTCCTGATGGCGGAGCTGGCAAGCCCGCTCGACCTCGACACGCTGGTCGCCGGCGCCAAGACCGACGCGCAGAAGCTCGAACTCTACACGGCGTCGCGCCTGACCATCGATCCCGACACCCGCGCCGAGCGTGGCTACCTCGACCTGCTTGCAGGCCGGCTCGGCCTGCCGGACGCGCTGGTCGACCATGTCGAGGCAACGGTTTCGGCGGCCAAGGTGCCGGCCAAGGCAGGGACGTCACCCAATCCGCGCTGGTAGGCCAAAACGGCACAGGAGGCGCTTTCCGGGTTAACCTCTCGTTAACCCAGCAAGCGCATCATTCAACACAGTCGGATCGGCTTTTCCTCCTCCCAAGCCCGGTTCAGATCAGGGGCGGTCGCCAATGGCCGCCCTTTTTGTCGGCCCGATCAGATGGACACGCTTGCCATCGCCGCCGTCATTTGCGATGCCTTCCTTTTTCGAGCCAAACCCCGAAAATCAGTCGAGCAAGCGCAGCGCTGCCGGAGGACAACAGCCATGACCGAACAAAGAACCGCCATCGTCACCGGGGCCGGCACGGGCATCGGCAAGAGCGTCGCCACGGCGCTGCTCAAGGCGGGCTGGAACACAGTGTTCTGCGGACGCCGCAAATCCGTGCTGGATGCAGCCGTGGCCGAGGCCGGGTCCACCGACGCCAACGCCCTGGCGGTTGCCTGCGATATCAGCAAGGCAGGCGAGGTCGACGATCTGTTCGAGACCGTGGCGGCGGCCTTCGGCCGTGTCGACCTGCTCTTCAACAATGCCGGCATGGGCTACAAATCGACGCCGATCGACGAGATACCGGTCGAAGTGTGGAACGATATCGTCGGCGTCAACCTCACCGGTTCGTTCCTGTGTGCCCGTGCCGCCTTTGGCGCCATGCGCAAGCAGAAGCCGATGGGTGGCCGCATCATCAACAACGGTTCGGTGTCGGCCTATGCGCCGCGCCCGGGCTCGGTGCCCTACACGGCGACCAAGCATGCCATATCAGGGCTGACCAAGACGCTGGCGCTCGACGGCCGGCCTTATGACATCGCCTGCGGCCAGATCGACATCGGCAATGCGCTGACCGATATGGCGCAGCCGATGACGGTCGGCGTGCCGCAGGCCAACGGCTCGATATCAGCCGAAGCGGTGATGGATGTTCAGCGCGTCGCCGACGCCGTCGTCCACATGGCCAGCCTGCCGCTCGACGCCAACGTGCTGTTCATGACCGTGATGGCGACCAAGATGCCGTTTGTCGGGCGTGGCTAGTCATTCTCCCGGTAGCTCTGCGCCGGGCAGATAGAGCGCGATAGGACGGATCTCGTAGACGGCGGTCGGATTGACGCGACGAAAGTCGCGCGCGATAGCGATGGCATCGTCCCGCGTCGGGCAGTCGACGACATAGAGGCCGAGAAGCTGTTCCTTGGTTTCGGCGAAGGGGCCGTCGACGATCATGCCGCCGCGCAAGGTGCAGGCCGATTGTGTCGCGCCAAGCCGCGCCGACGGGCCAAGGCTGCCGTCGGCATAGAGCCCTTCATGGATCTTGAGCAAGTCAGCCATCAGCGCCGTATCTTCCTGCGGCGTCAGCGCCTTGATTGCGTCTTCCACATGATAGGCAAGGATTGCATAGAACATCCGATGTCACCCCTCTTCGATCCTGATCCGAGGACCGTAGCCGTTCTCGACATGCACGCCCAGTCTTGGCCGCGCGCCTCCGGACGGCTCATGACACCGTCATGCCACAAGCCGCAAATTGTCCGGAAGAGGACAGCGGGCCGCTTTCAGGCTTACTTCGCCAGGAAGGCCCCGATCCGTTCCAGCGCCCGCAAGATGTTCTCCTCGGAATTGGCGTAGGAGAGCCTGATATAGCCTTCGCCGAGAATGCCGAAATCGGGACCGCCGATCAGCGCCACGCCGGCCTCGTCGAGCAGCGCCGAGGCGAGTTTCTTGGCTTTCCAGCCGGTCTTCGAGACGTTGGGGAAAGCGTAGAACGCGCCTTTGGGCGTGATGCAGGACATGTTGGGCAGCGCGTTCAGCCCCTCGACGACGATCTTCCGGCGGCGGTCGAAGGCGCCCATCATCTTGTCGACATCGTCTTGCGGGCCGTAGATTGCCGCGATGCCGGCGAACTGGCTCGGCGCGTTGACGCAGGACCAGCAGTTGACCGCCAGCTTGCGCACCTTGTCGTAGAGATGGGCGCCCTTGTCGCCATTCGGCCAGATCGACCAGCCCATGCGCCAGCCGGTCATCGCCCAGGTCTTCGACCAGCCGTTGAGCACGATCAGCCGGTCGCGGATCTCGGGAAAGCCGAGCAGCGAGCAATGCGTCTCGCCATCATAGGTCATGACGTCGTAGATCTCGTCGGAGAGGATGGCGACCTGCGGATGCGCCTCCAGCCCCTTGACCAGTTTCTCGATCTCGGCACGCGGCGTGACGCCGCCGGTCGGATTGGCGGGCGAGTTGAGGATCAGCAGCCTGGTCTTCGAAGTGATCAGCGCCAGCGTCTCCTCGGCGGAGAAGGCAAAGCCGTTTTCCTCGCGCATCGGCACGGGAATAGGGGCTGCACCGGTGAACTCGATCATCGAGCGATAGATGGGGAAGCCTGGATCGGGATAGAGGATTTCGGCGCCAGGTTCGCCGAACATCAGGATCGCGGCGAACATGGTTGGCTTGCCGCCGGGCAGGATCATCACCGTTTCGGGCGATACTTCGACACCGGTGGTGGTGAGCGTGCGGCGCACCACCGCCTCGCGCGTCGCCAGCAGGCCATTGGCCGGTGTATAGCCGTGATGGCCGTCGCGCAGCGCCTTGATCGCCGCCTCGACGATGTGCTGCGGCGTCTTGAAGTCCGGCTGGCCGATGCCGAGATTGACAATGTCGCGGCCTTGTTGGGCAAGTGCTGTGGCCCTCGCGAGCACGGCAAAGGCGTTTTCCTCGCCAAGGCGGTCGAAGGCCGAAATCGTGTGGAGCATTTTTCCCGTCCGTGTGGTTCTTGCTGTTGGGTCGCGTTTTTGTGAGCTTCGGCTGGCAAAAGTCAAACGGATTGGAGCTTTCGGTGTCGGAAAATCTCAGGGATTGGCAACCGCGCCCGCGGCCCGAACGCAAGACCATCGACGGAAGCACTGTCCGGCTCGAACCGCTGAGTGCCGCAAAACATGGCGATGGCCTCTATGAAGCGTCCTCCGTGTCCGACATCGACGGCCGCTTCGCCTGGTTGCCCGATTATCCGCCGGAGACCCGCGCCGCCTTCCAGCCATGGCTGGACAAGGTCGAGGCCAGCGAGGATCCGCTGTTCTTCACCGTCATCGACAAGGCCAGCGGCAAGGTCGCCGGACGCCAGACGCTGATGCGCATCGATCCGGCGTACGGCGTCATCGAGATCGGCAACATCTATTGGGGGCCGCTCATCTCGCGCAAGCCGGGAGCAACCGAAGCGCAGTTCCTGTTCATGAAATACATCTTCGACGAGCTCGGCTACCGCCGCTACGAATGGAAGTGCAACAACCGCAACGAGCCATCGAAGCGGGCCGCCGAACGGTTCGGCTTCAAGTTCGAAGGCATTTTCCGCCAGCATCTGATCGTCAAGGGTGAAAACCGCGATACTGCGTGGTATTCGATCATCGACAAGGAGTGGCCGGCGCTGCGCAGTGCCTATGAGGCGTGGCTCGATCCGGCCAATTTCGATGGCGACGGCCAGCAGAAGCGACGGCTCGAGGATTGTCGCGCGGAATTCGGCGCCTAGGAGTTCGCCATTGGCACATACCCACGATCACAGCGGGCACGATCACATTGGGCACGATCATGGGCCCGGCCATGTCCATGGCTCGACCGACAAGAAACGCGTTCTGATCGCAGCCTGCCTGACCGGCGGCTTCATGGTCGCCGAAGCGCTTGGCGGCATCCTCACCGGCTCGCTGGCGCTGCTGGCCGATGCCGGCCACATGCTCGCTGACTCGATCGCGCTCGGCCTTGCCTGGTATGCGTTTCATCTTGGCGGCCGTCCGGCGACCGTTCGCCTCACCTATGGCTTCGGCCGGGTCAAGACGCTGGTGGCCTATACCAACGGCATCGCCATCTTCGTCATCGCGCTGTGGATCGTCTACGAGGCCTGGGGGCGCCTGCAGGCGCCGGCACCGGTGCTTGGCGGGCCGATGCTGGTGGTGGCGATCCTCGGCCTGCTGGTGAACATCGGCGCGTTCTTCGTGCTGCATGGCGGCGACCGCGAAAGCCTGAACATGCGCGGCGCCATCCTGCATGTGCTTGGCGACCTGCTCGGCTCGGCGGCGGCCATCGCGGCGGCGCTGGTCATCCTGGCGACCGGCTGGACGCCGATCGACCCGATCCTGTCGGTCCTGGTCTCGCTGCTGATCCTCTACACGGCGTGGTCGCTGATGCGCGAAGCCGCCCATGTCCTGCTCGAGGGCGTGCCGCCAAGCCTCGACCGCGATCTGATCGCCAGGGATCTCGAGGCGACCGTCCGGGGGGTGCGCGAAGTGCACCATATGCATGTCTGGTCGCTCGACGGGACCAGCAACATGGCGACGCTGCATGCCTGTCTCGACGAGGGCGTCGATGCGCATCAGGCGGTGAGTGCCGTCAAGAAGCGGCTTGCCAGCGAGCACGGCATCAGCCATGCCACCGTGGAACCGGAATTCGGCCAGTGCGCCGACGACGGCGACGAGCACGAGCATGGGCACGAGCATGAAGCGGCTGCATATCACGACCACCATCACTAGGACCGGATCGATCGATGTCGATTGTCCTGCCTCGGGAGTTGCAAAACCTTGAAAACCAGCTTGATGAACACCCGCTGCCCTGGTGCGGCGTGATGGATCGTGACACCAGGAATGCTCTTGTCGCTGCCGTGTGGATCATGCTTCTGTTTGGCATCGGCGCCTACTATCTGCCGACCGTAATGCTGGCACTCGGCAGCCTTTCGACGGTGCTGGCCGGCGCCTTTGGCATCGTCTTCGTGCTGGCGTTCTTCTCGGTGTTCTGGTTGCGGGCCCGCAACCAGCGTAAAAATCAGGGTAAATAGGCAAGGGATTTTCGATATGCGCATTCTGATCACTGGCGCCGCGGGTATGGTCGGCCGCAAGCTCATCGCCCGGCTGGCCAAGGACGGCACGCTGCGCGGCCGCAAGATCACGGCGCTGGATTTACACGATATCGTGCCGCCGCAGGCCCCGCGCCTGGATGGCGTCAGCGTCACGCTGCACACTGGCGATCTCGCCGAAGCGGGTGCCACTGAGCGCCTGGTCGCATCGCGACCCGACGTCGTGTTCCATCTTGCCGGCATCGTGTCGGGCGAGGCGGAAGCGAATTTCGATCTCGGCTACCGCGTCAATCTCGATGGCACGCGGGCCCTGTTCGATGCCATCCGGCTGGCGGGCTTTGCGCCGCGCGTCGTCTTCACCTCGTCGATCGCGGTGTTCGGCGCGCCGTTCCCGGATGTCATTCCCGACGACTTCCATCCGACGCCGCTGACCTCCTACGGCACCCAGAAGCAGATGAGCGAAGCGCTGCTGGCCGACTATACCAGGCGCGGCTTCTTCGACGGTATCGGCATCCGGCTGCCGACGATCTGCGTGCGGCCGGGCAAGCCGAACAAGGCGGCGTCCGGCTTCTTCTCCGGCATCATCCGCGAGCCGTTGAGCGGCCACGAAGCGATCCTGCCGGTGCCGCGCTCGGTCGTGCACACGCATGCCAGCCCGCGCTCGGCGGTGAACTTCCTGATCCATGCGGCAGGGATCGACGGCAGCGCAGTCGGGCCGCGCCGCAACCTGACGATGCCCGGCGTTGCCGTCACCGTCGGCGAGCAGATCGAGGCGCTGGAACGCATCGCTGGGCCGAAGGCGGTAAGCCTGATCCGCGAGGTTCCGGATGACACGATCTGGGCGATCGTCAAGGGCTGGCCGACGCGCTTCGAGGCAAAGCGGTCACGGGAGCTCGGCTTCAGCGCCGAAAAGAGTTTTGACGAGATCATCCGCGCTCACATCGAGGATGAGCTCGGCGGCAAAATCGCGGGTTAAACTCCGAACCTCGTGGCGCCGGCCTATCCGCCGCTCGCCAAACTCGCCGACAGCAGCAGCAGTCCGAACAGGAACACAAACGCCGCGCCGCCGATCTCGACGATCGAGTGGATGCGGTTGCCCATGCGGCCGTCGCCGGCGAAATACACCGCCCAGTTCTTGGCGGTCACCGCCAGTGTCGCCAGTGCCGAAACGGTGATGGCCGTGCCAAGCGACATCGCCAGCACCGACAGCAGGCCGCCGAGCCAGAGGCCGTTGAGCAAGGCGAAGCTCAGCACGATCAGCGCGCCGGAGCAGGGGCGGATGCCGACCGCCGCCACCGCCGTCCACGCCGTGCGCCAGTCGAAGCGGTCGCCCGACAGCAGCGCCGGATCGGGTGCGTGCGAATGGCCGCAGGTATCGCAGACTTCGCCGGCCGCGTGATCGTGATGAGCGTGATCGTGTTTGGCATGATCGTGATGATCGTGCGAAGGGCCGTGCACATGGTCATGCGCGTGTAGCGCGTGCGAATGAGCATGCGCCGAATGGCTGTGAGCTGCATGGGAGTGACCGGCATGCGAATGCGCGCCGTGCGAATGGCCCCCATGAGAATGACCCCCATGAGAATGACCGGCGTGAGAATGGCCGGCATGAGCCGCCGACAGGCTGTAGGCCGGGCCCTTGCCGAACAGACGCAGGACGGCGGGGCCGAGTTTGCGCCACAGCAGCCAGGCGCCGAACAGGGTGACGAAGACAAAGCTCATGATCTCCATGAACCAGGCCGCGTCCGTCATCGAGACGGAGGTGCCGCGCAGGACGAAATAGGCGACCCCCATCACCGCGATCGCGGTCAGGCCCTGCAGCAGCGCCGAGACGAAGGACAAGAGGATGCCGCGCCGCAACGCCACCTCATTGGCCACCATGTAGGACGAGATCACGGCCTTGCCGTGGCCGGGGCCGGCGGCATGGAAAATACCGTAGGCGAAGGACAGGCCGACGAGTATCCAGATCTTGCTGCCGTCCTGGCGCATCGCCTTCATCGCCGTTGCCAGCGCGCGGTAGAATTCCTGCTGCCTGAGATTGATCCACATCAGGATATGGGCGAACGGGCCGGTGGTGGGCGCCATGCCGTCATCGACGCCGATGCCGAGCGAACTCTGGGCATGAGCGGCGTCGGCGAAATGCATCATGGCGACAGTGAGGGCCAACAGGCCGAATGCCAAACGCAGGGACGGTTTCGTCACCGGCTTCATCCTTCTGGCTGACAGGTCAGTTCGAGCTTGGTGGCGAAGATCTTGCTCATATCGGTGCCGGTCGGATCGTTGAAAAAGGCATCGGTGAGGGTCTTCTGGTTTTCCTTGATAGCCTCGTCCGGATCCGGACGGACCACCTTGCTGGTGCAGTTCGAGGGCAGGCCTTCAACCGTGATGTTGGAGTCCTCGGTGAAGTCGATCGCCGTGTAGAATGTCGGATCGTAGACGCCGATATCGATCTTGCCGTTAAGCTTGATCGGCACCTTCGGTTCGGACTCGAACAGGATGATCAGTTGATCGTTGTCGAAATTGGCCATCAGATGCGGCGGCGGCGTCATCGCCACGTCCTTGCCGTCAACGGTGACGAGCTGGAAGTAATTGAACTCGGCCAGCGAGGCATGAACGGTGTCGGCGACTTCCTTCAGCTCCTTGTCATCGAGCTTCAGGTCGGAGTTCTTGTCGAACTCCATCATCACGGTCGAGGAAAACAGATCGTCGAAGCGCCAGAGATGACGCAGAGCCTTCACGCTTTGGTGATCCGGGGAGAGAATCACATCGAGGCGGGCCTCGGCGAAGACATGCGGATGCACGTAAGCCGGTCCAGTGGCGGCAAAAGTAGCCGCCAAGGCCGAAGCCAGCATGATTGCGTGCCGTTTCAGATTCATTCTCGGTCCATAGGCCTCGGAAGAGTTGCCGAGAGTTACCAGAAAGGGGGCGAAATTGGGACCACGAGGCTATTGACGCCGGTCAGCCACCCTCGCGCGTCCTGAACCACTGCACCAAAAAGTCGACGAAGACGCGGACTTTCGCCGGCAGATAGCGGCGGTGCGGGTAGACGGCGAAGATGCCGCCGCCCGACAGGATACGGTCATCCATCACCGCCACCAGCCGGCCGCTCGCGAGGTCGGGCGCGGCGATGAAATCCGGCAGGACGGTAAATCCGAGGCCCGCCACGGCCGCGGCTCTCGCCGTCATCGGGCTGTTGACCTCGACCGGACCGGACACCGAAACGCTCACCGGATCGCCATTGTCGCCCTTGAACGGCCAGTTGTTCAGTCCGCGGCCATTGGTGTCGACGATGCAAGGCATGCGGCTGAGATCCTGCGGCCTTGTCGGCATGCCATGCTTGGCGATCAGTTCGGGGGAGGCGCAGAGCTTTATCGAAAACGGCGCCAGCCGCCTGGCGATCAGCGACGAGTTCTCCAGCCGCGAGATGCGCACCGCAAGATCGAAGCCCTCCTCGACCAGATCGACGAAGCGGTCGTCGAGCTGGATGTCGAGCACGATGTCGGGATGCTGCTTGGCGAAGTCGATCAGCGACTGGCCGATCGGCGCGTCGGCGAAGGTGCGCGGCGCCGACAGCTTGATCCGGCCGCGCACGTCGCCGGAGGATTCACGCACCGCGTCGGCCAGGCTGTCGACCTCGCGCACGATCTCAGAGGCGCGCCGGTAATAGGTGTGGCCGGCCTCGGTCATCGAGAACTGGCGCGTGGTGCGGTTGAGCAGCAAAGCGCCGAGTTCGTCCTCCAACTCGCGCACATATTTCGACAGCAAGGCCTTGGAGCGGCCGATCTTGCGCGCCGCCGCGGAAAAGCCCTCGGCCTCGACCACGTCGATGAAGGCACGCATGCGCGTCAGTGTGTCCATGGTCAGGCCTTTCGTGCCGCGTCGAGAAGTTTCCGGCCGAGCCGTATCAGGGCAATGTCGCTGCCGGAAGGGCCAAGCAGCGACAGGCCGAACGGGGCGCCGGCGACCGAGCCGACGGGCAGCGTGATCTGTGGAAAACCGGACAGGCCGGCCAGGCACAGAAGTTGGAGCGCCCGTTCGCGATAGGCCTGGAACTGCTCCGGCGTGCTGTCCACGTAAGGCGCCGGACCAGGCACCGTCGGCAGGACAAGGAAGCCGTTCTTGCCGAGCAGGGCGTTCAGTTCGCCGCGAAAGGTCAGACGTCGCACCTTCTCGGCCTGGGCTGTCCTGTCATCGACGGCGCGGCCAAAGCCGAAACGCTCCTCGACACCGGGGCCGAGGCCGCGCTCGCCGCTGGTGATCCATTCGCCATGCACCGCCCAGGCCTCCCTGGCCTGCAGCCGGCGAAAGCACCAGTAGAGTTCATCGGGAGATGAGGAGAAGCGCACTCCCGGCGTCACCGGCGCGCCGAAGACCTTGCCCGCCAGCCCCTTCATTTCACCATATTCGGCAAGCGCCGGTCGGGCGACCAATCCATCCAGCCAATCCAGCGCCAGCGGCCGGTCCAACACGTGCTGGTGCGGATCGCGGCCGAGCAGCAGCTTGCCGACGGTCTCATAGGTCTCGATGTCGTCGGCGAACCAGCCGAATGTGTCGAGGCTCGGCGCCAGCTTCATCGTGCCGTCGAGCGGAATGCGGCCATGCGTGGTGCGCAGCCCGATCAGTCCGCAAAAGCTCGCCGGGGCGCGGATCGAGCCGCCGGTGTCTGAGCCGGTGGCGATATCGGCCAGCCTGCCCGCCACCGCCGCCGCCGACCCCGATGAGGAGCCGCCGGTGACGCGGTCGGGTGCCGCCGGGTTCACCGGAAACGAGAAATGCGCATTCTGGCCGAACAACGCGAAGGCAAGCTCGTCGGTCTGCGTCTTGCCGACGAAGCGTGCGCCGGCATCGAGGATCATCTGCACGGCGGGTGCGGTGCGCGAGGCTGCGTGGCTTTCGGCGAATTTTTGCAAATTGCCGCAACCGGTGCGGTAACCGGCGACGTCGTAGATGTCCTTGACGGCCAGCCGCAGGCCGGCCAGCGGGCCGAGCTGGGCATGTGCCACTGGCATCTGGCGAAGATCGAGAAAGGCGTTGAGAGGGCCGTGCGTGCCTGTCATCGTTCGATATCCGGATACGGTTGCCGCAACATTGTTCGACGCCAGAAATTTTACAACCTGCGATACGATTTTTATTGATTGTGAAAGTCTTCGCCCTTATATCGCGCTTGCCCAAAGTCGCACGTGCCTGTGGGTGTCCGCCGATCCTCGAATGGTGAGGGAAATCGGTAAGGTAACTGGAGCCAACCCCTCCAGTCGGTCTAGCGGCCAACCGCCAGCCCGAGGACACCTTGAAGCAACGACGGTGCGGGCCTTTCTGGTGTTCTGCCGGTTGTCCAAAAACCGGGGTTACTGAAGAGGCACACCTTCATTGCCGGCAGTGCGGACGGGTCTCCCATCCAAGCCAAGGCAGACAAAGCGAACCGAGGCCGGGCAAGGCCAAGGTTCACCGCCGCGAGACGGCGCTTCATGGTTCCGGGGTCTCCACCGGCTGGTTCCATGGATATCCGTCCCGCCTTTGTCCACCGCGTGTTCGCGAGGCTGACAGCCCGCGTCCCGCAGCCTTATTGCGCGCCGAAAGGCGCTGATGGAGAGACCCCAATGGCCACCCAGCGCATCCTTGACTTCCTCGCCACCCGACGTCCGTCCGGCCCCTGCCTCGTCGTCGACCTCGATGTCGTGCGCGACAATTTCCGCGCCTTCGAGAAGGCGCTGCCCGATTCCAAGATCTACTATGCGGTGAAAGCAAACCCGGCACCGGAAATCCTGCGCCTGCTTGCTGCGATGGGCTCGTCCTTCGACACCGCTTCCGTTGCCGAAGTCGAGATGGCGATGGACGCCGGCGCGCCGGCGGACCGCATCTCCTTCGGCAACACCATCAAGAAGGAGCGTGACATCGCACGCGCCTACCAGCTCGGCATCCGCCTGTTCGCCGTCGATTGCGTCGAAGAGGTCGAGAAGATCGCCCGCGTCGCTCCAGGCGCGCGCGTGTTCTGCCGCGTGCTGACCGATGGCGAGGGCGCCGAATGGCCGCTGTCGCGCAAGTTCGGCTGCGTGCCGGCGATGGCCGTCGACGTGCTGCGCCATGCCAAGGGGCTCGGCCTCGACGCTTATGGCGTGTCGTTCCATGTCGGCTCGCAGCAGACCGACCTGACCGCCTGGGACCGTGCGCTGGCCGACGCCAAGGTGGTGTTCGCGACGCTCGCCGAAGAAGGCATCGTGTTGAAGATGGTCAATATGGGCGGTGGTTTCCCGACGCGCTATCTGCGTGACGTGCCAGCCGCCCAGGCCTATGGCCAGGCGATCTTCTCGGCGCTGCGCAAGCATTTCGGCAATGCGCTTCCCGAGACCATCATCGAGCCGGGCCGTGGCATGGTCGGCAATGCCGGCGTCATCAAGTCGGAAGTCGTGCTGATCTCGAAGAAAGCGGCCAATGACAATGTGCGCTGGGTGTTCCTCGACATCGGCAAGTTCGGCGGTCTTGCCGAGACGATGGACGAGGCGATCCGCTACCCGATCGTCACGCCGCATGACGGCACGGAGACCGCACCTTGCGTGCTCGCCGGCCCGACCTGCGATTCGGCCGACGTGATGTACGAGAAGACGCCCTATCCGCTGCCTTTGTCGCTGACCATCGGCGACGAGGTGCTGATCGAAGGCACAGGCGCCTACACGACCACCTACTCGGCGGTCGCCTTCAACGGCTTCGAGCCTCTCCGATCCTACGTGATCTGACGGCGCTTCCTCAGCGCATTTTCGGACGGCGAACCGGACACAACTTCGCCTGAAAATGCGCTGAGAGAGCCGATCAGATCATCCCGGTGGGCGCGTGTCGTCCACCCAGGCTCGCCTGTGGAACAGATCTCCGCTCGCCAGGGATTGCGGAAATGGAAATGTCAGTTGAAATGGAAATGCCAGTTGAAATTGGGGGCCACGCACCGGCCTCTGTGATGGTCGCCGAAACCGCCGCCGATGTTGCGGCGCGCGAGGCGTTGCTCGATCGGGCCATGGGGCCGAAGCGCAGGAAAAAGTCGTCGGAGAAGCTGCGGCGTGGCCGGCGGCCCTCGGAAGGCCTGGCCTTCGTCGCCCGCGATGCTTCGGGCGGCGTG
Organism: Mesorhizobium sp. M0088; assembly: GCF_040322895.1. Lineage (NCBI taxonomy): Bacteria > Pseudomonadati > Pseudomonadota > Alphaproteobacteria > Hyphomicrobiales > Phyllobacteriaceae > Mesorhizobium > Mesorhizobium sp. M0088. The sequence goes on along the minus strand of NZ_JAMYUI010000020.1, from coordinate 89,904 downwards.
GCCGGCACCGTGCGGCTGTGGGATGTCAGGCTGGGCGAGGGCGGTGCGGCCGTGCTGCTGCTTGGCCCGCTTGCCGTCGACCCGTCGCTCAAGAATGCCGGCATCGGCTCGGCGCTGATGCGCCATGCCATCGCCGAAGCGGCGCGTCTTGGCCATGCCGCTATCCTTTTGGTCGGCGATGCGCCCTATTACGCGCGCTTCGGCTTCTCGGCCGAGAAGACCGGTTCACTTGCCATGCCGGGACCCTATGAGCGGCACCGCCTGCTGGCGCTGGAACTGGTGGAAGGCGCGCTTGACGGCGTGCACGGCACGCTGAAGGCGGCCGGCCGCAAGCTGAAGGCGCAGGAACTGATATCGGCGGCCTGACACGAAGCCGGCAGCATTCATGCAAAAACGCCGCCCGAAAAGGCGGCGTTTTTTTGCACTTGGTGGGTGCCGCCTAGGCGGCTGGATGCCTTCAGCCGATCAGCTGGCTGAGCGCCATGGCGACGGTCATGTCGCCTTCGACCTTTATCTTGCCGGTCATGAACGCCATCGTCGGGTTCAGGTCGCCAGCGATCAGCGAATCCAGATCGTCGAGCGAGAGCTTGATGGTGCAGTCGGTGGGTGCATCGGTGTTCGAGACGGTTGCGCCGTCGATGACGATGACGCCGTCGCTGCCGGTGTCGAATTTCACGGAACGATCGAACCCGCTGCTGGCCACGCGCGACTTGATCTTCTCGGCAATCTCCTGAACGCTCACGCTGTTCTCCTTGTCTGGTTGCATCTGTCTCGCAACGGCGCTTCGATCCAGCCGAAGCCCATGCCGCGGTTTCGCGATCACGGTCGCTGCCGCATATAGCTTTGGGTTGACGTTTACGTCAACGCGAATTCGGGCGGTTGGTTCCTGCCGTCGCGGCAGGTGAGCCCCGATGAGACCGGGACTCCGAGCCGGGGCAACTCAGTGTTCCTTGAACGCCTTGGTCATTTCGCTCGCCGTCTCGCTTTTCTTGCGGCGCAGCCAGTTGTCGCGGATTTCGTCCTTCGACAGGAAATTGACCTGGTCGATCAGAACCTCATGCACCAAGGGCGCGCCGACACGCGCGTTGACGGTATCGCGGATTGCGGCGCGGAAGGCATCGAGATCGATCGTCGCCTTGTTGGTGAAGTCGATCTGCGGATTGGAATAGAGGTAGGAATAGACCTGGTCGGTGATCAGCGCTTCGGCCGGAATGGACAGCTTCTTTATCTGCTCGGGTTCGACGGTGTAGACGAGCTTGGTCAGGAAATAGCCGCCGATCTCAGAATCGCGGATCAGCGGCACCGAAATGATGTCGGTCTTGACGTAGTCGAGACCGCCCAGCATCGGCTTCGGCGTTTCGCCGACACCGCGCTCGCCGGCCGCCTGAAACGAATAGAACACGGCGCCGAGGGTTGCGGCGCAGATCCAGACGGCGATGGCGATGACCTTGATCATCGGCTCTTGTCAGTCCCTTGATCAGTCCCTTGCGAAGGCGACGCGGCACTGCGCCGTTGCTTCGGCAGTATCTCCCAAGTGTCGCTCGTGTTCGGCATCATGCCTTCATCCAGCCGAACTCGCCGGCGGAGTAGGTGCCGTCGGTCTCGGCGCGCTGGATGGCGTGCCGCAGCAGGCTGGCGACTTCGTTGACCGCGCTGAGATGCGCCAGGATCGCCGCTTCGTTCTTCGCCAGCTTCTGGCGCAGCCGGGTCAGGCCCTCGCGGTGCTGTTCGAGGAATTCGGCTTCGCTGCCGCCCTTCATGGCGCGCGTCAACTCGTAGAGGTAGCGGCTCTTGCGGGCGTTCGACGCCTTGAGATCATAGTTGGTCGCGTTGCGGATACCGGCCGTCTCTTCCTCGACCACTTCCTCGATGCGACCGATGATGGCGGCGAGGTTGCCGGGCCGCGCGAACGGGATCGGCGCTTCCGACGCGGTCGTGCGTGCTGGCAGATTGGGGGTGGATTCTGAAAAGTCGGCCATGGCGTTTCCCAGTTTAGATCTTGATGTTTGTTTTTATGGTCGTCTCGTCACCGGTCATCGACCCCGCAGCCTTGCGCTGCAATTGGTGGACCAGCGAGGTCGACAGGCTGTTTTGCTGGTCGATCTCGGTCTTTTCCAACCCGCCCGAGACCGGACCGACCGGAACCACGCGCTTGCCTTCGAGATAGTGGTCGGCAAGCATCGACTTGGCGATGCCGATGCCGCCGCGTTCGGCCATCACGTCGGCCACCCGCTCGGCAAGCTGCGATTTCCACATGTCGCCAGCCAGGCCCTTGCCGTAGACGCCCTCGGTGTCCTTTGGCAGCATGTTCTGGATGAAGGTCTGCAGCACCATCGCCTCGAACTTCTTGAATTTGTTGGCCGGGTCGGTTGCAGCGGCGGCCTTGTCGGCGGTGGCGCGCGACAGGATCGAGCCGGCATCGACCGAAGCGGCGGTGTCGAGTGAAAACGTGCCCGCAGCGCCGCCGGCCCGCTTTGCCAGCGCGGCGCGGGCGGTCTCGATATCCGCCGGGTCGGCGGCTCGGGCCACATCCATAACGATGTCGCTGGGTGGAGAAATCGCCAAGAAAGTCCGCCTTTTACCGGTTTTCCTTAGCCAGACCATGCCTCAACAAGCTTGTGGCAGGCTTGCGGGAAGGAGAGGGAGCGGAGTGCGCGGATCGGATCGAAGCTGCCGGCTTCGCGCCATCGGGCAGATTTTTCCATCGTCGCCTTTGGCCGGAAGCTGACGATCAGCTTGGCACCCACGAGCTTGCTTCGATGGTCCGCCGAGGGTGGGATTTCCGCCTCAGCTTCACTCCTTGACCGCCCCCGTCATCGAGGAGACGTAGTGCTCGACAAAGAATGAATAGAGCACCACCACCGGCAGGGAGCCGATCAGCGCGCCTGCCATCAGGGCTCCCCATTCATAGACGTCCGAACGTACGAGCTCGGTAAGCACGCCGACCGGCACGGTCTTGTTTTCGGACGATTGGATGAAGGTCAAGGCGTAGATGAATTCGTTCCATGACAGGGTGAAAGCGAAGATGCCGGCGGAAATCAGGCCGGGCACCGACAGCGGCAGAACTATCTTGGTCAGGATTTGCCAGCGGCTCGCGCCGTCGATCAGCGCGCATTCTTCCAGTTCGAAGGGTATCGAGCGGAAGTAGCCCATCAAGAGCCACGTGCAGAATGGAATGAGGAAGGTCGGATAGGTGAGGATCAGCGCGAACGGCGTATCGTAAAGCCCGAGGTTGAACACCATTACCGACAGGGGAATGAACAGTATCGAGGGCGGCACGAGATAGGCCAGGAAGATTGCCAAGCCGACCTGCCGCGCCCCGGAAAACCTCAAGCGCTCGATCGCATAGGCAGCGAACACCGCCGCCAGCAGCGACAGGAAAGTTGAGGCGGTCGAGATGATGATCGTGTTGAGAAGCCAGCCCGGATAGGATGTGTCGAAGAGCAGATACCGAATATGCTCGAGTGTCGGATTGACGACCCAGAACGGATTGAAATTGGCATAATCCGTCATCTCGAGATTGGGTTTCACCGCCGTGATCGTCATCCAGTAGAACGGGAACAGCAGCACGATGACGAAGATCAGGAGCGGCAGATAAACGGTGACCACGCGCCGGGGCAGGCTCTGGAGATAGCCCATGCCGCCTTCATCCGTGTTCGGACGATTGTTCGTTTCGATCGCGGCCATGTCAGTCTCCACCGCCCTGCTGCCATTTACGACGTTGCAGCCCGAAATAGCTGAAAAGGATCGCCGCTAGCAGGAACGGGATCATCGCCACCGCGATCGCGGCTCCTTCGCCAAGCTGGCCGCCGGAAATGCCCCGCTGGAACGAGAGCGTCGCCATCAGATGGGTGGCATTCACCGGCCCGCCGCGAGTCAGCACATAGATCAGCTGGAAATCGGTGAAGGTGAACAGGACCGAAAAGGTCATGGTGATGGCGATGATCGGCGTCAGCAGCGGCAGCGTCACATAGCGGAACAATTGCCAACGGCTGGCGCCGTCGAGCGTCGCGGCCTCGTAAAGCGATTGGGGAATCGTCTGCAGGCCGGCCAGCAGCGTGATGGCCACGAAAGGAATGCCGCGCCAGACATTGGCAGCGATCACCGAGGCGCGTGCGTTCTCCGGATCGCCAAGGAAATTGATGCGGTGATCGATCAGTCCCATTTCCATGAGCGCCCATGACAGGATGGAGAACTGCGAATCGTAGATCCACCAGAAGGCGATGGCCGAGAGCACCGTCGGCACCACCCACGGCAGCAGGACAATCGCGCGGAAGAACGATTTGAAGGGAAGGTTCTGGTTGAGGAGGAGCGCTAGCCAGAGGCCGAGCGCGAATTTCAGGATCGAGGCGCTGATCGTATAGAGCAAGGTGTTGAAGACGGAGAGCCAGAAGACGGCGTCGCTCCACAGATATTCATAGTTTTCGATGCCGATGAAGATGCCGGGGCGGCCGATGCGGGCGTCGGTGAAGCCGAGCCAGACGCCGAGCCCCAGCGGATAGGTCAGGAAGACAAGCAGCAGTGCAGCCGCCGGAAGCATGAAGCCGAAGCCAAGTGCGTTCCGGCTTTCGCTCCAGCGCGATAGAAGCCGTGAGAAGATCGAAGGTCGCGGCTGGATAGCAGCTGACGGCACGGCCATGGATTGGCTCCTGCTGAGGTCTCATTGATAGGCCGGATCGGCCGCGACGCAATCCGAAGCCAGCCGGGCAGCGGCGCTGCCCGGCTGAGCCGGCTCAAACGCGATAATAGCGATTTGCCCGCTTCTCGGCCTCTTCCATTGCCTCTTGCGGCGTGGCCTGGCCGGTCACCGCTTTGGCGAACATGTCGACCAGCACGTAGTCGGCCATGGTTGCCGCCGAGGCATAGCCGAGCGGCCCGGCATAGCCGTTAGGCCGCAGAGTAGCCGAAGCCTTGGCGTAAGCGGCGTTGTTGGGATCGGCAGTCCACACGGGGTTGTTGTCGAATGCCTTCAGTGTCTGGCAGCAATATCCGGCCGAGGAGGTGATCCAGTCCTTCATTTGCGGTTCCTCGAACATGAACTGCAAATACGCCTTAGCCGCGTTGGGGTAGGGCGTGTAATTGAAGATGACAGCCGTGGTCACCTGGAACAATTCGACGGATTTGCCGACGGGACCGATGGGCAGGTTGGTCGTGCGTATGTCCTTGGCGATTTCAGCCAGCTTTGGATCTTTGTCCTTATTGATCTTGGCCGTGTTGTAGGCGGAAATTCCATTGGCGATCACCCCCAGTTCGCCGGCCAGGAAGGCGCGGTTGTTGTTGACGTCGAGCCAGCTTTCGGTGCCTGGAATGAAGGTCTTGTAAAGTTCCTGCGCGTATTCGATCGCCTTGAGGGTCTCGGGGCTGTTGATCGTTACCTTGCCACTCTCGTCGACCATCTGGCCGCCATGGCTCCACAGCAGCCAATGAGCATAGTTGTTGCCGTCACCGACGCCATGGCCATGCGTGAAGCCGGCCGGATGTCCCTTCGCTTGCAAGGCCTTGCAAAGTTCCAGGAAGCCTTTCGTGTCCTTGGGAAACTCCGAAAAGCCGGCCTCTTTCACCCAGCTTTCCCGATAGACGATGGCATTGCCGATCGTGGCCAGGGGCAGGCCGACGAACTTCCCGTCGCGTGTCGCATATTGCTTAGGTCCCTCGTGCCAGCCGCCATATTTCGAGCCGAGATACTCGCCCAGTTCGCTCACGTCGTGCAGCTTGTCGGGATATTGGTGCGGGTCATCGAACCAGACGAACATCAGGTCGGGGCCGGACCCGACATTTGCTGCGACCGCCGCCTTGGGACGAATGTCCTCCCAGCTTTCCTTGTCGACGCGAACCTCGACACCTGTCGCCTCGATGAAGCGTTTGGTGTTGGCCAGCCATTGGTCCTCATCGCCCTGGACGAAGGGCGACCAGCGCAGCAGTCTAAGCTTGGCGCCATCCTCGGGTTTGTATTTCAGTCCGTCCTGGGCAAGGGCCGGAGAGCTGATGAACCGACTTCCCAAGGCACCCGCCGCCGCGCCGGCGGTGGTGCGGATCACGTCGCGTCTGGTGAACTTCATGCTCGTTTCCTCCTGTTGTTGTCCTTGCCTGTGGTCCTACTGATCGATACGTGTCTGGAATCTCTGTCCGGTTTCTGCGTGAAAGAGATGGATAAGGCTGGGCTCGGCCGTAAGCCGGATGGTTTCGCCCGGCGTAAAGGAATGTCGTTCCCGGAAATTCGCGACGATCTCTTCGCCGCCGGCTGTCCGGCCGATGAGCTGCACTTCGGACCCGGTTGGTTCAACCACCGCGACGGTGACCGGAATGCCCTGGTCGTCGGACAGCCGCAAATGCTCGGGCCTTATTCCCAGCACCACAGGCTCGCCGTTGCGGATGGAAAGTGCCGAGGCCAACGGGACCGAAATCCCCCCGGCGCCGCGGAACGAGGGTGAGCCGTCGGTAGCGATCTCGCCCCTCAGCAAATTCATGGCCGGCGAGCCGATAAAGCTGGCGACAAAAAGATTGTTCGGCCGGTCATAGAGTTCCAGCGGCGGCCCTATCTGCTCGACGATGCCGTCATGCATGACCACGATCTTGTCAGCCATGGTCATGGCTTCGATCTGATCGTGAGTGACGTAGACTGTCGTGGTCTTGAGGCGCTGGTGCAGTTCCTTGATCTCGGCGCGCATCTGCACCCTGAGTTTGGCGTCGAGATTGGACAGCGGTTCGTCGAAGAGAAAGACCGCCGGATCACGCACGATCGCGCGGCCCATTGCGACGCGCTGGCGCTGGCCGCCGGAAAGCTGCCGAGGATAGCGCGCCAGCAACGGTACCAGCCCAAGGATTTCGGCTGCGCGGCGCACGCCGGCATCGCTCTCCGGCTTGGAAACTCCTTTGAGCATCAGCGAGAACGCCATGTTCTCGGCGACGGTCATGTGTGGGTAGAGCGCATAGTTCTGGAAGACCATGGCGACGTCGCGCTCCTTGGGCGCAACGTTGTTGACGACACGTTCGCCGATCGCGATCTGGCCGCGTGAAATCTTTTCCAGGCCGGCGATCATTCTGAGGAGGGTTGATTTTCCGCAGCCCGACGGTCCGACCAGAGTGACGAACTCGCCGTCCTCGATGTTCACGCTGACCCCGTGCAGGATCTCGACAGCGCCGAATGATTTATAAACTTCGCCAATTGCGACAGACGCCATCGATCCTCCCAACAAATTCCCGCGACGTCGTCGAAGGAACAACGCTTCCGCTAGCGACAGCCCTGGCTCCTCCCAGGCTCACGCTAGGCCGAAACGGTAGCGCTACCAAACCGGGCTGTAAAGCGTTTACGGGAAAGCCGAACCTTGGAGGGTCCGCTTCGCGCCACACAATGCTCCCAGCTACTCCTGCGTCCGCTTCTGCGTGATCAGGTCCAGCCGCTCGCGGTCGGAGCGTTTGCGTTCGTCGCGGCTGCGTACGTCCTTGTAGGCGCGCTCGACCATGTTGGTGCGGGCGGTCGCCGCGGCGATGAGGCTGGCTTCCTGCCTGGCGCTCGCCAGGTTCGCCTCCTGGCGTACGACCGCCGGGCGATGCGATAAGCGGTCGTAGTGATATTCCGGATCGAATGGCCCTTTTTCCTAAGGGGCAGTCATTCCGGAACGATCCTTCCCGCTTAGTTAGAATTCCACGTTGAGCTTTGCATTGAAGCCGTTCTGCTGGACGCCGGAGCCGAACTGACCCTGATAGGCGACGCTGAGGGTTGCGGCATCGGTCAGGTTGAGATCGAGCCCCGCTTCGATGGCGGCACTGTCCTTTGCGATCGGTACGCCAGCGATTGTGAAGGCATCACCGGCAGAGAAGGCATGTGTGCTGGTCGGTATGATGCTGCCATAGGCATGGCGCCAGCCCAGCATGCCGCGCGCTGTGGCATCGATGGCGCCGAGCGTGAAGCCGGCGGAGGCTCTGAGACCAAGCGTGGTGAAAGTGGCGTCGGTGGTCTGGCTTGCACTGGTCAATGCCGCCGCACCGCCCTTTTCCGTGAAGCCGTCCGTATGCAGGTTGACATAAGCGAGGTTGGCAAAGGGCTCGAAGGCCGCGACTGGCGTATCGATGCGATAGCCGAGTTCCCCGAACGCCTGGAAAGTGCCAGCGTTGTAGTCGCCGCTCAGGCTGTCGGCAAAGCCGGGCATGGCCATCGAGCGCGATGTCTTGATGTCATGCCACGTATAGGCAAGCCCGGAGCGGAAGGCGAGAGCGCCCCGCTGCGTGCCACCATAAAGGCCGAGATGATAATTGTCGCTCGAGCCTGACGAGGATCGGCCATCGGCATCGAAGCTCGTGTGGCTGTAGCCAGTCATGATGCCAAGGCGCACATCCTCCGCGACAAGGCCGTCGACGCCGGTAAGAAAGCCCCCGGTGGAGGTATCGAGGCCCGCGGCATTGCCGTCGCCGTCGAAGGAGCCCCATGACCCGAAAGCCGTGCCCCAGGCGGCAAAGCGATCGGTGGCGGCAGGCGCCAGCACCGGACCGCCCTCGCCATAGGCCAGCACCGGGATTGCCGGGATACCTACCCCCTCGAAGGCCGCGCGCAGGCGGTCATTGATGGCATCGCGGACAAAATGGCTGTCCTCGATCAGCGCGGATTTGGCGGACGCGTGGATCTCGCCAGATAGCGCATCGAAGGCTTTGCGTGCGGTTTCGTCGTCCGGCAGGCCGGCGATTGCATTGTAGATCGGGTTGCCCGGCCCGGCGCTTTCGGCGCCATTGGCGGTGGCACACTGGTTGCGGGTGCCGGCCACGTCGCAGAACGACACGTCATTGCGAGCAACGTCGAGATAGACATTGCCGGGATCGTAGACGAGTGCCAGATCGACAAACGGGGCGTTCTGGTCGAACGCATCATAGGTGCCCGTCACGCCCTGATCCGCGCTCAGGATCGTGTAGCGGGTTCCGGCACTGTAGCCGCCCGGTGCCTTGAGCGCGAAGACGGTGCCACCCTGGATGGTGGCTTTGCCCGTCACGTCGATCAGGTCGGAATTGCCGGCCGGATCGATCTCGGCCAGATAGGTCGAGCCTATCTCTTGTGTGTAATCGCCTGACACATTCAGCGTGCCGATCGAGTTGCCCGGCGTAATCGTGCCGCCAGAGGCGATCGTGGTCGTGCCCACCGTTCCCGAACCACCGAGCGTGCCGCCGGCTGCAACCGCAATGGCGCCAGCAATGCTTGCCCCGGAATGGCTGCCGTCGCCGACAACGAGCTTGCCGCCGCCGATGGTGGTCAGACCGGTGTAGGTACTAGCGCCGTTCAGCGTCAGCGTGCCGGCGCCGGTCTTGACGAGGCTCCCTCCGATGCCAGTGCTGCCATCCTGGATGACGCCGCCGATCGTGTCGTTCTTATCCAATCCGCCAAGCGTCAGCATCTTCGAGCCGAGAAAGACGAGACCATTGCCCGAAAGCGAGCCAATCGCGATACCGTCCGACGTCATTTCGGAGATGTCGACCTTTCCATCCGTATCGTTGATGATCGTGGCGCCATCCGCGGTGTTGGCGCCATGGAAACCAACGAAGCCGCCCTTGTTAGTGATGGCGGCGCTGCCGGCAGACGCGGTGTCGTAGAAGTCGAGCGTTCCTTGGATTGTAACGCCAATCGTGGCATTGGCGGCGCTCGAATTGCCGTTGAAGGACGTCCTGCTACCATTGCCGGTGATCGAAGCCGCACCGGCCGATGTTTCGTCGTTGAAGTTGATGCGGCTTTGGGTAGTGACGATCGTCGCCGTTCCCGCCGACGCACTGCCATCGAAGCGCATCGTTGCGTTTGTTTCCATGACGATGTCGAGGCTCTCGGCGCTTGCATCATTGATGAAGCGGAGGTCACCGGCCTTGACATTCACCGGTCCGCTGCCCAGCGCGCCTGTCGTCGCCGCGGTGATGGATCCTGCCGAAACAGTCGTCCCACCGGCGTAGCTGTTGGCGCTCGAAAGCACCAGCCCGCCGGCTCCGGTCTTGGTGAGCGCACCGGTCCCGGAGATGATGCCGTTCGCCGTCAGGTCGGCATCGGTCTGGAACGTCCCACCGCCGGCATCCAGGGTGACGTTGCGCGCCGTCGCGAACGCCGCCGTGTTCCGCAGCGTGCCGCCATTGAATGTCAAGGCACCGCTTGCAGCGCCGAGATTGGCATCGGAAGAAACGGAAATAGTCCCGCCCAGAAGCCGCGTGCCGCCCTGATAGCTGTTGCTGCCTTCCAGGACGAGCGTGCCGCCTTCCGTCTTGCTGACCCCGCCCGCGCCTGTAATCGTCGTCGCGATGGTGGCTGCCGTGCCTGCCAGCACCCGGATCTCGGCATTGCCGGAGCCGCCCACGTCAAGTGTGCCGGGGCCTTCCAGGCGATAGCCGTTGTCGACGAATTGCAAGCCCTCGAAGCTTTGCGCTCCCTCGACGGCGATCGTGCCGCCGTCGAAGCCGCCCGGTTCGTTCTTGAACACCGCATGGTTGCCTGCCCAGGAGACGAGAGTGTCGCCGCCCTGATCCAGCCATTTTTCGTTCGTGGTGTTCCAGGTGCCGTCGCCGCCCTGCCAGTGCTGCAGCGTGTCGTCTCCCGGCGTGCCCGAAGCGGGAACAAACAGATCGACATTGCCATTCCCGGCCTGGATTTCATAAAGACTGGCATCGCGATAGGGAACCGCACCGATCGTCAAACCATCGCCTGACAGCGTCCCACCATAGGTCATCAGCCGATAATAACCCAAGCCTGCCGACCCGTCTCCCGGGTTTCCGCTCTGTGCCAGGTTAATCGTGCCATTAAGCGTAAGGTTGTCACGCACTGCTATCTGGTCGCTCACGCCCGTGGCCGGATTTCCGGCCGTGCCGGGACTACCCAGCTCGTAATCGAGGATCGATCCGGCCGACAGCTCCAGATTGCCATCGACCGTCAGCGTACCCACGGAATTGCCTGGCCCGATATGCCCGCCATCGGCAACCGTCGTCGTGCCCACCGTGCCCGAGCCACCCAGCGTGGCGCCGTCCTCGACATTGATCGTGCCACCGAGGAAGCCGGCACTGGCATGGTCCCCGACAAGAAGCGTGCCGCCTGCAACGGTGGTGGCACCGGTGAAGCCGGAACTGTCTGCAGCCAAAACGGTCGTGCCGCTTTCATGGAGGATGGTCCCCAAGCCGGTCAGGGAAGGGTTGAAAATCAGATCGGAGCCATCGGGATTTCCCAGGTGATTGAACACAACCGTACCGGTGCCAGGGCCAAAAGCTATCGACGCCGTATCGACCGTGCCGGCGGCCTTCGCCTCTTCTCCACTTGCCGCACCGATGTTGAGCGTTCCGAATGATCCTGTCTGGGCCGCCAACACAACGGTAGCAGGCCCCCCCGCAACCGAAACCTGCCCGCCCTCCGACAGAGTCAGCGTGCCCTTGCCAACGTAGCCAACGGCAATGAAGGCGTTGCCTGTCCAAACCGACCCGCGGCCCGTAATATTCACAACTCCGGTGGCTTGAGCATCCGCACCAATAATGGCGTTGCCGCTGGAAACCTGCCCGCCATATTCAATGCTGAGCAATCCATAGCCGTAGTGACCAACCGAGATGCCATCGAGTGTCCAACTCGAATCATTTCCGGAAATCACCGCGGAGCCAGTGCTGCCCGCGCCCTGGGCCAGAGCTCCCGCGGTACTGAAAACCTGACCGCCATTCTCGACGATCAAGCTCCCTTTCCCTTTATCGTGATCCCCGACAATAAGGACGTCGGCAGTCCAGGTGGCCGACCCTGAAACTCTTGCGGTGGCCGACTCGTCCGGATCAGTTCCGTCGGTATCAATCATCCCGGAAACAGAGGTGAGCTGCGTGTCGATGTCGAGCGTGCCTGCCGAGACGTATACGTTGCCCGCGAGGTCGAAATTGTCGCCCGACAGCGTCAGCTTACCGGCGCCGGTCTTGGCGAAATGGCCGGGGCCGGTAATGATCCCGTCATAGGTACCGTCGCTCGCCTGGTCGAAGACGACGCCGCCGCCGCCCAGGCCGGAGAAGGTCAGATTGCCGCCGAAGCTGTTGGTGTCGCCGACCAACGTGCCTTGATCTATGGTCCAGTCCTGCGCACCAGTGCCGGTCAGGGTCACGGTATTGGTTCCGGCCTTGTTGAAGCTCGTGAAGCCGACGAACTCGTCACTCGCGCCTACCGTGGCCGTATTCACGAGCTTCGAGACATCGAAGGCCGGTGTGGAAGGCAGCGTGTCATAGTCCCCGAGCATCAATGAGCCGGTCGCGCCACTCTCCACCACGACATTGCCGGTGATAATCGAGCCGTTTCGCAGGGAAAGCGTGTTGGCGCCGCCGGTGAAGGTGATGGCGTTAGCCCGGCCAAAGAAAGAATCTCCCCCAGTAATCACCCCAGCGTTAAGCACCATCAAATTGGCGCCTATGATGCCGGTACCACCGTTTCCATTGCTGGGCGTCAGGGGAATATAGCCGGGGGCGCCGCCACTGCCGGTTCCGCCAGCAGGGCCGTCAGAGCCGCCGGCATGGCCACCGTTGCCCTCGCCGCCAATGATCACTCCGCTGTTAAAAACCGTCCCGCCATTTCTGAGGTCGATCGCTGCGCCGGCGGGTGCAGAAACCCCGGCGCGGCCACCGGTAATGCGACCGTCGTTGACGATACTGCCAGAATCTCCCATCACAATGGCTGTTCCGCCGGTGGCTAAAGCCCCGCCCGTGCCACCGAGGACATCGCCATGGTTGGTCAAATTGCCGCCGGTGTTCAAAACAATGCCCGCACCACCACCACCGCCGAAATTGGCGCCAGGATTGCCACCGTTTCCGCCAGCAACGGTGGCCGAGCTTTCAACGGTGATGGCGCCGTTGTTCAAAAGCACCATGCCGGCGCCCCCGCCGCCGCCGCCGCCGGCAAACGGGCCATTGCCATTGCCATCGCCGCCATCGCCGCCATGAACATCAGCCGTCACGGAAATTGCCGGGTTCGTCTCTGCATTACGCACGCCATCGCCACCAGCGCCGCCGCCGCCATAGCCTCCGTCCAAAAAGCCGCCGGCGCCGCCATAGCCTCCATCGCCGCCATTGAGGGGCGCAGAAATATCGCCAGCAATGATATTGCTGTAACCACCGCCGCCGCCACCACCACCACCGCCACCGGAGCCGCCGTTCTCGCCATTTCCACCGTCTGGAATGGCCTGCGTGCCGGCCGCCCCACCGGTCCCTGCATCCGGACCGTTGCCCGCGACGCCGGCGTCACCTGCATCGCCACCTTCGCCACCGTTGCTGTTTACGTCACCACCACCGCCCTGGCCTCCGGTCGCACCATAAAGAGCCTGTGCATGCGCCGGCGCCGTCAGGACGACTGGCAGCAGCAACGACCCCGCGAGCGCCGTGGAGCATAAAAGTACAAGCGGGCGCATAAGCGAGCGACGATCGCGAATTGTCATGGAATTCCCCCTCGTGTGCCGCAAGCAACGATTCCGCCGCCCGCCCGATCGCCGGGCGTCCTGCGAAAATCATCGCTTGCCGCTGCGTCGGGTCGCATGCGTCCGCCACGCACCGCCCCGACCGCTTCCTCACGATCGGCCCGGCGAAACCACCAAGACGATCGCGATCGATGATAAAACGTCCTCTCCCGGCAATTCCACCGATCAATTCTATTGAATTCTGACCAATTCTTGCACGCGCGGATCGCGCTTGCCTCCCCGCACAACTCCTGCGAGATTCAACATTCGGCGCATCGGGGGATGCGGCAGGGGAACCCCGTGCGAATGCTCGACCATGCTTGATCTAAAGACCGTTCTGGTTGTCACGTTCGCAACCGCAAGCCTGCAGGCCGTCACCTGGTTGTTTGTGTGGCTGGCGTGGCGCCGTCTCTATGAGTTGAAGTTTCTTGCGGCCGGCTTCGTCGCTATCGCGGCGGGGGTGCTGCTGATTCTCCTGCGCGGGGAGCAGCCGGCGGCCTGGGCCATCGTGCTCCACAACACGATCATCAAGCTGGGCCTTGTGTTGCTGGCCGAGGGTCTGGCGCGCTTTCTGGGGCAGCCACGCTATACCTGGATCAGCATTTCACTGCTGATTATCCAAATTGTCGTGTGGAGCGCCGCCCTCGCGATTGATCCGGGCGACATTGCCATCCGCATTCACGCATCGACCTTCTTTACGGTCGTCATGATGTCGGTGATGTGTCTTGGGCTGATGCGGGACCGGACGCAACCATCCCTCCTGCGCTGGATCACGATCGGTGTGCTAGCCGAGTATATCGCGGCTAGCGTTCTCCAGAGCATCATCGAATACCGGCTGCCGGTCGATTTTCAAAGCGCCTCGGTTCTGGCCGACCGCAACGCCTGGTATCTGCTGCAGGGCGCGCTGTTCCTGATCGCCTTTTTCGGCTGCCTGCTGTTCATGGTCAGTTCGCGGCTGTCCTCCGCGCTGCTCGAGAAAAACATCGCCCTGTCGCGGGAGGTACGGGAACGACGACGGCTGGAAAGCCGGTTGAACGCGAGCCTGGCGGCCGAACGCGTGCTTCGCGACGAGCAGGCGGACTTCATGCGCGTCGTCAGCCACGAGTTTCGCACCCCGCTCGCCATCATCCGCAACGCGGTCGACATGATCGGCCTTGTCGGCAACAAGTCGCCCGAAGCGACACGAGAACGGATCGCCGGCATTGGCGAGGCGCTCGATCGCCTGTTTTCCCTGATCGACCGCTTCATGGCCAATGACCGCGACAGCGGGTTTCAGCCGGAGACGATACGCGTCGGTTTGCTTATTGCCGATGTGCGGCTGCATTTCGGGATGACCGGGCGCGGCGAGCGCCTGATCTTTACGGCCGATGACGACGACGTTTTGCTTGTCGCCGATCCCGAGATGCTGGCGACCGTCCTGATCAACCTCATCGACAACGCGCTCAAATATTCGCCAGAGGACCAGCCAGTCGATATCGATGTGCGCAGCGAGGGTCGAAGTGTGGTCATTCGGGTCAGTGACCGTGGCATCGGCATTCCACAGGCCGAGCTTCACAAGATCGGCAGGCGCTTCTTCCGGGCCTCCAATACGATGGCGGGAACCGGAACCGGGCTTGGCCTCTATTCTTCGCGCAAATTGCTGGCCTATCACGGCGGCAAGCTGCAGTTGCTCGCCAACGACGACCAGGGCACTACGTCCATCGTCAGCCTGCCTCTGGCAGGCGAGGCAACGGATCGACTTTCGCCGCAGGAACTGACCGCATGACGCATATCCTGATCGTCGAAGACGAGCCCCGGCTGCGCAAGGACCTGGCGGATTTCCTGGAACTGACGGGCTTCACGGCCGAAGGCGTCGCGACCGCAGCGGAATTGCGCCAGACGCTAGCCAACGGCAGTTCGCCCGCTGTCATCATCCTCGATGTCGGGCTGCCCGATGGGAATGGGTTCGATCTGGCAAGCGAAATCCGCAAATCACATGCCTGCGGCATCATCATGCTGACGGCGCTCGGTGACAGCGACGACCGTATCCGTGGCTTTGAGAGCGGCGCCGACATCTACCTGGTCAAGCACAGCACGCTGCGCGAGATCGACGCCGCAATTCGCAGCCTGCTGCGACGGACGGGAGCCCCGCCCGACTCTGCGAACGGCAGCAGCGATCAGTGGGTGCTGGACGGTACGAACTGGATGCTGATCGCGCCCAATCACCGTTCGCTTAAACTGACGGCGGCCGAGTTCGCCTTCATGAACGTGCTCTGCAACCGTAGCGGTGAAATCTGCCAGCGCGAGGATCTGGTGGAGCTTGTCGCCCGTCCCAGATCGAACTTCGACAACAGGCATCTCGACGCCGTCGTCAGCCGGCTACGGCGCAAACTGGAGGAACACATCAGCTTGCCCGCGCCGATCAAGGTCGTTTATGGCGTCGGCTACACATTCACCGCCACCGTATCGGTGGAATGACCATCGGCTTCTGGCGCAGCAAAGCGGGAGAAACGACTGCTTGTAGCAGGCTTGCGCGGCGGGCGATGCAGGCGGTGGTACTGGGTGTCTGCCGAGTGCGCCCTTAAATCCAGAAAGCTGCAAATGGAACATTGGGTGCCCAACGGCGTTCCGCCGCAGTGCCAGGTAATATCGATGGCGAACCTGGAGCTCCGAATGTTAGGTCTGCTGCAAGTTGCGGTCGTCATGATCGTTGCGCTGCCCATGGCGCTATCGGTCGCGCATGCCTTGGAGCTTCCAGGGAAGATGCGGCTTGACGAGCGCACATATCGTGCCGTGCAGCACATCTATTACCCCGGCTTTACGATCGGCGGCGCAGCCGAACCGCTGAGTATAATCGTGACCGGTCTCCTGCTATTTCTCGTCCCGGCTGGAACCGCCGCCTTCTGGCTTGTCATGGTCGCCTTTGTCGCCTTGCTGGCGACGGTTGCGATCTATTGGATCGCCGTTCACCCGATAAACAAATACTGGATGGAAGATGCGGCAGCGGGGGTGTTTGGCGCATCCTTCTTCAGCGCTGGCGGGAAACGCGATGGTCCGCAGGCGAATTGGACGGAACTGCGTGATCGTTGGGAGTACGCCCATGTCGCACGGGCCGTTCTCACCAGCGTCGGCTTGCTGGCTTTGGTGATCTCGCTCGTCGTCCAGACGTAGCTGAGCAGAACACCCGCAGCTACTCCTCATTCCGCTTCTGCGTGATCAGGTCCAGCCGCTCGCGGTCGGAGCGTTCGCGTTCGTCGCGGTTGCGTACGTCCTTGTAGGCGCGCTCGACCATGTTGGTGCGGGCGGTCGCCGCGGCGATGAGGCTGGCTTCCTGCCTGGCGCTCGCCAGGTTCGCTTCCTGGCGCACCACCGCCTGGGCAATGCGGCGATGGTAGAGATCGGGAAACAGGGCGGAGAGCGAATCGGCCTGGTCGAAATGGCCGACCAGTTCCTTGGCCTCGGCCTCGGCGGCACTGGCCGCCGCAAGGAAGGTGGCGTGGCGGGTTTCGTGCAGCGCCTTCAGCTGTTCCTGAACCTTGACCAGCTTCTTGAGGCGGTCCTTGCGCGTGCTCATTTCTATCTCGCCAATGTCAGATCGACGAAGCCGTCGACGAACAGCGACAGCATGGTGCCGACGGCGAAATAGAAGATGATCATGCCGCCGGCGATGATGAAGGGCTGGGAGATGAAATAGATCGGGATCTGCGGCGTCAGCTTGTTGACGAAGCCGATCGTCAGATTGACGAGAATAGCATAGGCGACGAACGGGCTGCCGAGGCGGATGACCAGGAAGAACGTGTCCGACACCGTGTCGGTGACATCGACGAGGGCGGCCTGCGGGTTGAAGAAGACGTTGACCGGCGCGACCGTGTAGGAGGAAACCAGCGCGCGTATTATCTCGTGGTCGAAATCGAAGACGAACAGCATCAACAGCGCCGAGAACGAGATGATTGCGGCAAGGGCTGCCTGGGGTTCGGGCTCCTCGATCGCCGGTCCGCCGGTGCCGCCATAACCGACCAGCATGGCGATGGCCGAGCCCATGAAGCGCAGGGCTTCCATGTAGAGCCTGGTCATGGCGCCGATCAGGCCGCCGACCAGAAGTTCCGAGATGATCATCGGCACAAGGATCTGCGGGCGCGGGTCGACGAAAGGAAAGATCTTGTCCCACAGAAAGGCGAGCAGGCCGCCGGTGGCGGCGACCGCCACGAACAACCTGACCTGGACCGGGACGCGGGCGCTGGAGAGGCCCGGCATCAGCATGAAACAGGCGCCGATGCGGCAGAAGGCGAGGAACGCCGCGATGACGACGCCTTGCGACAGCACGCTCACGATATGGTTCCGAGCACCTTGATCTCGACGCCCTTGGCGATTTCGACATGGCTGAGCACCGGCAGCGTGGTGAACAGGCGCTCGATGATCATGCGCACATAGGGGCGGGCGTCGGGCGCGGTGACGAGGACGAAACGCTCGCCGGCTTCCAGATATTTCTTGATCGCCTTGGTGGCGTCCTGGCCGAACTCCTCGAGCTGACGCGGGTCGATGTCGAATTCGCGCACCTCGCCCTTGGCGTCGCGCTTGAGGCTCTGGTGGAAGGCGAGATCCCAGCGGTTGCCGAGGCGCAGCACTTTCAGCACGCCGCCCTCGGACAGGTCGCCGCATATCTGCTGGGCCATGCGGATGCGGACATGCTCGACAATCTGCTCGGTGCGGCGCACATGCGGCGCGATCTCGGCGATCGCCTCGATGATCAGGTGCAGATTGCGGATCGAGACGCGCTCGGCCAGCAGCAGCTTCAACACCGCCTGCAGGCCGGGATAGGAGATGTGCGTGGTGCAGATCTCGTCGGCGAGCTTGCGGTATTCCTGGTCCTGGCGTTCGAGCAGCGCCTTCATGTCCTTGTAGGACAGAAGCTGCGGCAGGTTGTTGCGGATGACCTCGGAGAGATGGGTGAGCAGCACCGACATGTTGTCGGCGAAGGTGTAGTTCTCGCGCTTCAGATCCTCGGCGAAGGCTTCGACGACGGAATAGGCGCGCATGCCGAAGGCCGGCTCGCGGATTTCCTCGCCCGGTATCTCGGGTATGTCGCGATTGCCGAGCAGCACCATGATCTCGCCGACGCGCATCTGGTACTCGGCCACCACGGTGCCGTGCACCTTGATCTGGTAGCTCTTCGGCGGGATGGCGAAATCGTCGGCGACGCGCACTTCCGGCACGACGAAGCCGTACTGGGTGGCGAATTTCTTGCGCATCTTGCCCATGCGGAAAACCAGTTCCTGATGCGATGTCAGCAGCCTTGTCGACAGCTGCTTGCCGATCAACAGCTCGATCTCGGCGGTGGCGAGCGAAGCCTTGACCGAGTTCTTTTCCTCCTCGACCTTGGTCGCCTTTTCCTGGTCCTTGATCGCCTCGGCTTCGGCGAGGACCCGGTTGGCGCGCATCGGGATGACGTAGCCGAGACCGGCCATGCCGGCGGCGAGCGCAAAGAACGGGAACAGCGGCAGGCCGGGCATCAGGCCGAGCAGGACCAGCAGCGATGCCGCGACATAGAGGGCGCGCGGGTGGGCACCGAGCTGGCCGAACACCGCCTGGTTGGTCGAGCCGCGGGTGCCGCCCTTGGAGACGAGCAGGCCGGCGGCGAGCGACACGATCAGTGCCGGGATCTGGGTGACGAGGCCGTCGCCGACCGACAGCTTGATGAACACGTCGGCGGCTTCGCCCATGCCCATACCGTGCCTGATGTAGCCGATGGCAATGCCGCCGACGATGTTGATGGCGGTGATGATGAGGCCGGCGATGGCGTCACCGCGCACGAACTTCGAGGCGCCGTCCATCGAGCCGAAGAAAGAAGATTCTTCTTCCAGCTCGCGGCGGCGCAGCTGCGCTGTCTTGTCGTCGATCATGCCGGCCGACAGGTCGGCGTCGATCGACATCTGCTTGCCTGGGATGGCGTCGAGGGTGAAGCGCGCGCCGACTTCGGCGATACGGGTGGCGCCCTTGGTGATGACGATGAAGTTCACCACGATCAGGATCATGAAGACAATCAGGCCGATGACGAAGTCGCTGGCCATCACCAGCTTGGAGAAGCCGGCGATGACATAGCCGGCGGCATGCGTGCCCTCATTGCCGTGCGACAGGATCATGCGCGTGGTGGCGATGTTGAGCGACAGCCTGAGCATGGTGGCGATGAGCAGCACGGTCGGGAACGACGAGAAATCGAGCGGCCGCTGGATCCACAGCGCCACCATCAGGATCAGCACCGAAAGCGCGATCGAGAAGGCGAGGCCGATGTCGATGAGAAAGGCCGGAATCGGCAGGAACAGGACGGCCAGGATGATGACGATGCCGATGGCGAAGAAGACGTCGCGGCCGTTCTTGGCCACCGCGCCGGGCTGAATGCTTTCGCTGATCGCCATATCGTCCTCAAACCCCATAGACTGCCGAGCGCGCGACAGGCGTCAAACCTAACTGGCCAAGCTTGCGCGAGGGTGGGAGGCTGGATTCAGCGCTGCGTTCAAGCGCCAGGATTTGGTTTGGCGTTGCGCGCGGACTAGCGCGCGCCTAGACAGCTTCGGCCAAACTTCATATCGTTTCGTGATGACAAATCTGATATTAAGCTCAGATTATTATGTTGTGTCCGATGCAGATGGACTGTTTCAACACGGCGAGATTTTCCACATATCGCGCAACAAAGCTGGAGGATCGGTTAGCACCCGGGTTGGACGCTTTCATACATGGCGGCCGCAGCTTCATCCGGAAGGGTATTTCCCGCACTCCAGGGTCGATTGTCATGTCGATGATGATCCCCTCGCACCCGAACCGTCTTGGCTTGCGCGTACGCTTCTAGACGCGCTGATACAGCAGGGTAACATATCAGAGCCAATTTGGTTGGGATGGCATAAAACCACAGAGCTGGATGGTGAAGAACTAGGCCAGGTTTTTGACCTAGGCTAAACACGTAGTCCCTGTTCTCGAAAGAAAACCACATGCTTCTGATCATTGGCACCGTCCGCCTGCCGCCGGAAAAGCTCGGAGAGGCAATGCCCGCGATGGAGCGCATGGTTTCCGGCAGCCGCGCCGAGCCCGGCTGTCTCGAATATTCCTATGCGCAGGATGTCTTCGATGCCGGGCTCATCCGGGTCACGGAAGTCTGGAGCGACAGGGCGGCGCTCGACGCGCATTTCGCCTCGCCGCATATTGCGGACTGGCGTGCGAGCTGGCCGGCGCTTGGCATAGGCGAGCGCAACCTCGTGCTCTATGAAGCCGGCGAGCCCATGTCGACCTGAACGGTCCGTCAGCCGATCGATATCGCGCCCGCTGTCGCCAATATGGTGTCTGTCGGCATTGTGGTTGCCATGCCGTGCCGCCGGGCGTATCAGGCTGGTTTTCCACTGCCTTTCGATATCGGCGAGCCGCCCCGGTGCCTTCCAGAAACCACAGCGAAGTCTATGCCCGCCGGCTGCGCGCGGTGCTGATCAGGTCGTTGCCCCTGCTCGAGGCACGCGGCATCGTGGTGGTCATCCTCGCCGGTGTCGTAGGCGTAATGGCGGGCATATTGGTCACGGCGATGAGCCAGATCGTGCAGGACCTGCACGGGCTGCTGTTCGGCGTTCAGCCAGGCGGCCGGCTTTCCGGCATGTTCTCGCTCGCCAATCCGATGCAGGCGTTGATACCGGCGATCGGCGGCATGCTGCTGGGGCTGACGGTGGTCTGGCTCAGGATACGGAAATTCCGCACGCCGATCGACCCGATCGAAGCCAATGCGCTCTATGGCGGGCGCATGTCGCTGACCGACACCTTCATCATCGCCGGCCAGACCATGATCTCCAGCGGTTTTGGCGCATCGGTCGGGCTTGAAGCCGGCTATACGCAGGTTGGCTCCGGGCTGGCATCGCGGCTGGCGGGCATCTTCAGGCTGCGCCGCAACGATGTCCGCATCCTGGTCGGCTGTGGTGCGGCCGGCGCCATCGCTGCTGCCTTCGATGCACCGCTGACCGGCGCCTTCTACGGCTTCGAACTGGTCATCGGCATCTACTCGGTCGCCAATGTCGCGCCTGTCATGACCGCCGCGATCTCAGCCTCGCTGACCGCCGAAATGTTCGGCGGCGTGCCGTTTCCGCTTGAGCTTTCCGGTCTGCCGGCGCTCACCGCCAGCCAGTATGTGCCGTTCCTGCTGCTCGGGCTGCTCGGCGGCGCCGCCTCGATCGCCATCATGCATCTGGTGACGCTGATCGAGCGCGGTTTTGCCAGGCTGTCGATCGATGCGTCGCTGCGCCCCGTCATCGGCGGCGTCATCGTTGGCTTGTTGGGGCTGATCACGCCGCAGGTCCTGTCCAGCGGCCATGGCGCGCTGCATCGCGAATTCTCGATGAATTACGGGTTGGCCGTGGTGGCCAGCGTCTTCGTGCTCAAGCTGGCGGCGTCGGCGGTCTCGCTGGGGTCGGGCTTTCGCGGTGGACTGTTCTTCGCCTCGCTGTTCCTCGGCGCGCTGCTGGGCAAGGCGTTCGCGGATGTGATGCTTGTTATTTCTCCGGCAACCGGCATCGACCCTGCCGTCGCCGCCGTCGTCGGCATGACTTCGCTCGCCGTCGGTGTCGTCGGCGGTCCGCTGACGATGACCTTCCTGGCGCTGGAATCGACCCGCGACCTGACGCTGACCGGCGTCGTGCTGGCCGCCTCGATCATGTCGGCCATCCTGGTGCGCGAAACCTTCGGCTACTCGTTCTCGACATGGCGCTTCCATCTGCGCGGCGAGACCATCCGCAGCGCCCACGATGTCGGCTGGATGCGCAGCCTCACAGTCGGCTCGATGATGCGCAAGGACATCAAGACCATCTATGCCTCGACGACGCTGGCAGCCTTCCGCAAGCAAGTGCCGCTCGGCTCGGCCCAACGCGTCATCGCCGTCGACGCGGGCGACCACTATGTCGGCGTGCTGATCGTGGCCGAACTGCACAGCGATCCTTCCGATGGCGAGGTGCCGGTGCGCGATCTTGCCAAATACAAGGACGCGGTGCTGGTGCCGAGCATGAACGTGCAGGCCGCCGCGGAAACATTCCAGCGCGCCGGCGCCGAAGAACTCGCTGTCGTCGAGGATTTCACCGACCACATCGTGCTGGGCCTGTTGACCGAAGGTCATCTGATGCGGCGCTATGCCGAGGAACTCGACAAGGCGCGCCGGGACCTGTCGGGCGAGGGCTAAGGGACAACCCGGAGTCAGTGTTCAATAGGTCCCTTGGCCATCACAAGCGCTGTGCCGGCGGTGGTCGGGCGTTCGATCATGCGCCGCACGCGGGGCGGTTCGTCGCCGCTGTGCAGCGCCCGCACGCGTTCGCCGATGACGGCGTCGGCATGGGTGATGCGTCCATTGTGCCTGATATATTCGATCCAGGTCGGCGTGTGATAATGCTCGATCCATACGGTGGGATTCTCGAGATCGCGCGCCAGCGTCCAGTTGCGGGCGCCGTCACGACGGCGGATGCGGCCGCGTTCGGCCATGATGGCGAGGAACTCCGGTTCGTCCTCGTGCCGGATCACATACTCGATCATGATGGCGATGGGACCACTGCGCGGCTTCAGGTCAAGCGCAAGGTGCGGTTCCTTAAAGCGATTGAGCGGGTCGAGGTTGAGCACCTGCTGTTGCGGCAGCGGGAGCAAAAGACCGATGGCGCCGCCGGCCAGCATGGCGACGCTGGCTGCGATCAGCGCGGTTTCGGCGCCGTGCGCATCGGCGACGACACCCCAGATCCAGCTGCCGAGCGCGATGCCGCCGAAAGTCGCGGTCTGGTAGACCGACAGCACCCGGCCGACCACCCAGCGCGGCGTCGCCATCTGCACCGTGACGTTGAAATGCGACAGCGCGATCACCCAGCAGGCGCCGCCGACAAGCAGGCCGAGCGACGTCTGCCAGGCATGCTGGCTGACGGCGGCATTGGAGGCGCAGACGGCGAAGCCGGCGAAAGCACAGCGCACCATCGTCTCGCTGGACAGCAACTGCCGCAGCCTGACGCTGATCAAGGCGCCGCCGACCGCGCCGATACCGAAGGCGCCGAGCATGATGCCGTAGGTCAGCGCATCGCCCTTGACGACATCGCGCGCCACCAGAGGCAGCAACGCAAGCACAGCGCCTGCACTGAAGCCGAACGCAGCGCCCCTGACCAGCACCTTGCCGATGTTGGGCGACATGGCGACATAGCGCAGGCCGGCGCCCATGGCAGCCCCCAGAGACTCGCGCGGCAAGGTCGATACCGGCACGTTCGGCTTCCAGCGCGCCAGCACGACGATCAGGCCGATATAGCTCACCGCGTTCGCCGCGAAGGCGGCCGCGGCACCGGCCGCGGCGACGATGATGCCGCCGATTGCCGGACCGACGCTGCGCGTCAGGTTAAAGCCCATCGAATTGAGGGCGACGGCTGCCGGCACCTTGTTGCGGGGAACGATATCGCCGACGGAGGCTTGCCATGACGGGCTGTTGAGCGCGGTGCCGCTGTCGATCAGGAAGGTGAAGGCAAGCAGCGTCCATGGCGTGATCAGGCCTGAATAGGTGAACAGGGTCAGAAGCACCGACACCACCAGCATGAAGGTCTGGGCGACCAGCATCACCTTGCGCCGGTCGAAACTGTCGGCGATGGCGCCGGCGACGAGTGCAAACAGCATGATCGGCAAGGTGGTCGAAGCCTGGACCAGGGCCACCTGATAGGGCGAGGTGGCGATCGTGGTCATCATCCAGGCGGCGCCGACACCCTGGATCAAGCCACCGAAATTCGAGACGAGGCTTGCGCCCCACACGGCGCGGAAAATGCCGTGCCGGAAGGGCGCCAGCGCCGAGACGCTCTCGCTGTCCGGCTTTTCGTCAATCATTTGGGGTTCCTGCCATGTCGTGCCTGCTCGTCAGACAATCCGTTTGCGCAGACCGTTTGCCGAAAGTAGGGCATGGCGCCGCAAAGGGCAAAAAAGCTCATGGTCCAACAATGGGATAGAGGCGGTCCAGGCCTTGTCCGCCGTGGGTCCGGAGGTGCTGCGGGGATCGGCGGCGTCTGTCCTCAGACAATTGCGAACGGCATGCCGCGGCACACCATCCTGGAACAGGCTCAGAAGCCGTTCTGGATGCGCTCGAAGATGACGTTGGTGAAGGCCGATATCTGGCTGCCGATGAAGGGGCCGGTCAACGCCACCACCAGCATGATCGCGACGATCTTCGGCACGAAGGTCAAGGTGATCTCCTGTACCTGCGTCAGCGCCTGGATGAGGGCGATGCCGATGCCGACCGCCATGGCGACCAGCACCACCGGAGCGGACGCGACGAGCACCGTCCACACCGCGTACTGGACGATGTCGAGAGCGTCGGCCTCATTCATAGGACTGGCTCTCTGCCGAAAGCGTCAGCTTGCTGCCTTGACCGAGACTCCCGGACCGACCGCGACTTCGGTGCCGTTCTGCAGCACGGCGATGAGACCGTTGCTGGCGAGGCGCACCGAAGCCACGGTGCCCGTGGTCAGGCCGTCGGCGGAGGTGATCGAGCGCCCGATCAGTGCGTCGGCCTGCGACAGCGCCGAGGACTGCATGATCTGATTGAGCTTGGTGTTGGTCTGCACAGACTGCTCGACCTGAGAGAAGGTGGCGAGCTGGGCGACATATTGCGTCGAATCCATCGGCTTGGTCGGATCCTGGTTCTTCATCTCGGCGATCAGAAGCTTCAGGAAGGACTGGTAGTCGACCGCTGTCTTCGAGGTCGACGCCGTGGCCTGATTGGCGCCTGTCGGAATCGTCGTCGTCATGTCCACGTTCATCAGTATCGTGCTCCCACGGCCAGCGGGCGCTCGGCACCCGAAACATCGTCATTACCACCCAGCGCGCGGCGTTCGAGCGGATAAAGCGCGCGGATCGCCTTCAGCGCCTCGTAGATATGATCCTCGCCGACCATGCGGTCGATCTGTTTCAGCGCGCTGCAGATCTGGGTGTCCTCGAAGCTTGCCAGAAGCAGCGGCAGCGAACGGCGGAACATGTCGCGCGCGGCGGCGGCGCCGGCCGGGTTCATCAGCATGACCTGCAGGATGAAATAAAGCTGCTTGAGCGGCGTCGAGGCATCGTCGGCCTGGATCACGTGGCTTTCGAGCAGGAACTGGACGTCGTTCATCAATTCGACGGTGACCTTGCGGTCGACCCGGATGACGGCGCCGTTGATGTAGATCTTTTCGTTCGGCTTCAGCGATATCTTCAGCGTGTTGGTCATTGAATGCCGTCCCTGATGATCTGGGACACCTCGATCAACCCTTCGAAATTGTTGGTGCGGCCCTGACGGATGTCCTCCGCCTCGCGCAGCAGCCACAGGCCGATGGAAATGAGATTGGCGCGCAGTTCCTTGGGCAGGGCGTTGTCGCTGGAGCCAAGATCCTCGACGAAGGCGGTCCAGACGCGGTTGGTGAAGTGAAGCGCCTCGATCGCTTCCATGGAATCGTGGCCGGCCGCTGCTGCCGCCGCCAGCATGTCGATCGAGCGGGTCAGAAGCTCCCGCTCGCGGTCCTTCGCGTCGGCAACGGAGTTGCTCTGGATGTCGGCGTAGGAGAATTGGTACATCGTTGGGGCTCTACCGTTCCGTTAAGCGTTGTCAGGTCAGGTAATTCAACAGGCTGAGCTGCTGCAGGCGTGCGGTCAACGCGAAAGACGTTTCGATGTGCTGTGTCAGGTCCGCGACCCGTGTCGCGGCTGCCGCCGGATCGACGGCTTCCAGATCGAGAATGTGCCGTTCGAAAAGGTCGACCTGCGTTTTCATCCGATCGTTGGCATCGGAAACCCGCTTCTGGACGATGCCGGTCTCGGATTGAAGCTGGCCAATGCCGCTCAGCGCTTCGCCGACCAATGTGGTGGAGCGGCTGACAACCGTATTCTTCGCCGCCTGGCTGATGTTGCTGGACATCAGGCTGCTGACCATGGCTGCGGCCATGGCGAGTTTCTGAATGCCATCGCTGTTGGCGCTGGTCGAAGTCGGTGTGGTTTCGTTGAGTGCGATGCGGCTGACGATCTGCTGGTCGGTGGCGTTCGACCAGTCGCCCTGCCAACCCGCGCCCGTGAACAGCGGCGCGACATCGTTGGTGATGAAATCGTCCATCTGGGCGGCCGTGATGTTGGCCGCTGCCGGGTCGTCCTGGGTGAAACCGAAATTGGTGAGGAAAGCGGTATCGAATGCAGCCTTGGCGGGAGAGCCGGCAGCCGTGAAATCGTTGATCGGCTTGACGTCGGTGTTGGTGCCGGCAAACAGATATTCACCATTGACGCTGGTGTTGAGGATCGAGGTCAGCTGCTGGATGGTCGCCTTGCCGGAGTCCCGGGTGAGGCTGTTGGACGAGTCGCTTGAGGAAGCGGTGGTCAGGGCGGACAGGAAGGTCTGAGCGGCGCCGGAGAGCTGGCCAAGCGAGGTCTGTGTCGAGGAAAGCCTCGCGCCGACCAGGCCGTTGGAATCGATAATGACGTTGAGCCGGTCGAGATCGCGCGAGAAGGTGACGGACTGGGCGGTGCGCCCTCCGAGAGCCAGCCCGACATCGGCGACCCTGCCGGTCGACGCTTCCTTCGTGGCTTTGACGAGTTCGGCCTGCATGCGCATCTGCTGGGAGCGCATGGCATTGGAGATTGCGGCCGAGGAGACTGAAGTCATGGAATTATCCCACCGCGTTAAGCAAGGCCGTCAGCATGTCGTCGACGGTTTTCATCATCCGGGCCGATGCCTGGTAGGTGTGTTCGAGGTCGAGCAGCAACGACATTTCCTGGTCGACATTGACCCCGGTCGCGTTGGACAGCGCCTCTGCGCTGCGCGATGCCAGTGCTTCCTTGGCATCGGAGGCGGTCGAAGCCTGCTGGCGCACGCCCTCGAACCAGCCGATCGAACTGGCGGCGTAGTCGGATACGCTGGAGGTTGCCGAAACGCCGGCGGCGGGGTCGAAAGTCATCGGCTGGTCGAGCCGGTCGCCATAGGCGACCAGAAGGGTGGAATAGGACGCGCCGCCGCCCGTGTTGGCGACATAGGCCGCACCATTGGCGCCGCCGTCGCGCAGCAGCGTCGGGTTGCCGCCGGTGCTCGGGTCCATCGCTGCATTGACGCTGATGGACGCGGCAAGGCCGGTGACCAGCGTGCCGGCGGCCGGCACGGCCGGCGCTCCCGACCAGGTGAACAGGCCGGCGGCATTGGCCATCGAGGGTGCGGTCTCGGCAAAAGCGGTGATCAGGCCACGCGCCGTCTCGTCGAGCTGGCTCTGCATGGTCGAGGCGACGCCGTCGCGCAATTGCAGCAGGCCGGCAAGCGTGCCGCTGGCGCTGGTGTTGCCGCCGGCTCCCGCCGAGATCGGCACGTTGTCGATGTAAACGGCATTGCCGGCGGCACCCGCGGTATAGCCTGCCGACGCCGCGAAGGTGACCGTGCGCGGTATCGTCTCGAACAAAGTCGTGCCGTCGCCGGTGGTGATGACCATGTCATTGTCGCCTCGTGTGAAGGTCGACACTGGGACATAGTTCGAAATCTTCTTCAAAAGCGCGTCGCGCTGGTCGAGCGCATCGGAAACGTCGGTGCCGGAACGGGTTCCGGACATGACCGCCGTGTTGGCATCCTGGAACTGGCTGAGCAGCGAGTTCAGGTCATCGACGGCGGTGGCGATCTGGCTGTCGGTCTGGGTGCGGAAATCCTGGACTGCCTTGGAGCCCTCGTTGAGCGAGCGCACGACCTGTTTGGCGGCGTCGATGACCGAGGCGCCGAGGTTCTGGTTCGACGGCGAGGTGGCGTAGAGCTGCAGCGCCTGCTGCAGGTTGGCGATCGCGGTCGAGGGCGAGGACGCATTGTCGACGCCATTGACCGCGACGCCCAGCTGATCCATGCCGCTGTAGAGCGCGTTCTGCCCGCTCCAGGCCGATAGCGCGCCGAGATTCTGGCGAAACAAAAGCTCGTTGGCTGCGCGCTGGATATCGACCGAACGCGCGCCCGGCGCCGTGCTGGTGACGACGGCCTGGCGCCGCGAATAGTCCGGATTGGAGGCGTCGGCGACGTTGCGCGAGACAACGCTTGTCTGTCGCGCGGTGTTCATAAGCGCCGACTGGGCGATACTCAATGCGGTAGACAGTGACATGCGGGTCTTTCGCGGGCGACGCCCGTCTTATCTCTTCAGGTTGACAAGGACGTCCATCAGATCGGAACCGGTCTGGAAGACTTTCGAATTGGCGGTGTAGCTGCGCTGCGCCGCGATCATGTTGGTCAGTTCTTCGGCGATGTCGACGTTGGAATTCTCGAGCGCGCCGGAGATGATGGAGCCGAGTTTGCCTTCATTGGCAAAGCCGACACGAACCGCGCCGGACTCGGTGCCCTGCGAATAGACGTTGCCGGGCAGCGCGGTGAGCTGGTCCGGGCTCTGCACGTCGGCCAGCGGAATCTTGTAGAGCGGCTTGGTCGAACCGTCCTTGTACTGTGCGTAGATGGTGCCGTCCTTGCTGATCTGGACCTTGTCGATGGTGCTCGGCGCGTTGCCGTTGACCTGGGCATCGGAAACCGTGAAGCCGGCGCCAAGCTGGGTCAGCGCAGACAGATCGAGCGAAAAGGCGGCGCCGTTGGGCACGGTGAGCGAGACGCTGTCGACGGCGCCGGTGAGCTTGCCGGTGGTGGCGTCGAACGTCAGGTTGGCCGAGCCCAGCGCGCCACCGGTATAGGGGAATGCTGTCCCGGCCGTGGCCTGTGACTGATCGAAGACCGAGACCTGCCAGGTGCCGGCGCCGGTGTTGGTGAAATAAACGTCGAGCAGCTTCTTGTTGCCGAGATTGTCGTAGGCAACCATGGAGGATTTCGAGGTGTACTGCGCGCCGACAGCATTGGTGGTGGGCAGATTGCCGGCGGCGATCGGTGTCGCGCCGGCCGGCAGGTTGCCGGCATAGCTGCCCTCGGTGCTCGGTGTTGCGGTCATTCCCTGGTCGGAGATGACAACCGGGACCAACCCCTCGAAGCCATTGACCGTCGCTGCCGGTACGCCGTTGTCGTAGCTGTACGCCATCAGCTGGAAGCCGGCCGAGTTGACAAGTCTGCCTTGACCGTCGGGAACGAAAGCGCCGGCCCGGGTCAGGTAGGGGGTGCCGCTCGGATCCTGGACGACAAAGAAGCCATCGCCGCTGACGGCAAGGTCGGAAACCGAGGTCGTGTACTGAAGCACACCCGGATCGCTGACCGCCTGGCGGATCGTCGTGGTGACGCCGCCGGAATTGTAAGCACCGCCGGTCGACGGCATGACCAGCGTCGAGAATTCGGCGGAGGAGCGCTTGTAGCCGGTGGTGTCGGAATTGGCGATGTTGTCGGCGACCGTCGATAGGCGGTTTGCCTGGGCGTTCATGCCGGAAACGCCGGTCCGCATCATTCCGTAGAGGCTCATCGAAACGTCTCCGCTGTGTCCATGCTGCTGGCTACAAGGCTACGCATGTTTTCTTGCGCGAGGCTGGCGCGGCGCTGCATCAGAAGACGAGCCGGTAGCCGAGGAAACGCTTGGAATCGATCGGGTCGGTGCCCAGCTTCTCGCGCAGCTTCTTGCGCAGTTTGCTGATGTGGCTTTCCACCACGTTCTCCTCGACCTCTTCGTCGAAGATGCCGTAGATGGCGTTGAAAACCTGGGTCTTGGTGACACGGCGCCCGCGATTGCTCGCCAGATATTCGAGGATGCGGCGTTCACGGCGCGGCAGGGGGAGGGGCTGACCGTCGATCTCGGGGTCGCGGCCATCCATGAAGATGCGCATGGCGCCGATCTCGGTGTAGGCGACGTCTTCCTGGGCGCGGCGGCGGATGGCGGTGATGCGGGCCAGGATCTCGCGGATATGGACGGGCTTGCGAATGACGTCGTCGACGCCGCTCTCGAACAACCGGAGCGTGTTCTCCAGCGAATGCTGTTCGCTGAGCGCAATCACCGGGGCGCCGGTGCGGTCGCGAATCTGGCGCGGAGAGATGGAACCCTCGCGGCAGTCGCCGATGAGGAAGGCCCTGACCGAGCGCAGATCGGTGTCTGCGGCAGAGTTCACCCACTCACCGAATTCGCCGGACGCAAAGCCTGCACAGGCGATGCCCTCACGATCGAAAAGTGAATTGTATCCCTCTGTTACGAGCTCGCGCTCGTCAACGATCACAATCATCGGCCCCGCCTTCCGAATCAAATCATTTGCCCCGTGAAGAGAGGCGTATCCGCTGGCGGGAATCCTGAACAACCGTCATTTCTTGTAGCTAGTTTCTTGGGAGTCTGGAATCGTTTCGGTTGCATTAGCGGGCGGCCAGATGTGCTTTCGGCGGCAAGTTCTGACCAAGTCAAACCAACAATTCGGGTTGTACGGTTTGTCTATTAGTAACGGGAAATGCGCTTACGGGTTGCAGAAGCCGCGGGCGTTCGCGGTCCATTTTCCAAAGCCGGTGGCGACCATGTTGGCAATGACGCGGCAGACATAGATCTTCTGCGCCGGGTCGTTGTCGGGACCGGCATGATAGCGGGCCACGGCCATAGACCAGGTCTCGTGACGGGCATGAAGGCTGGCCAGGAAGCGCGCCGCATAGTCGACGTTCTGGCGTGGGTCGAGCATGTCCTCGACGCTGCGAAAATGCGATGCGTGGTAGTGGTGATTGATCTGCATGCAGCCCAGATCGATCAGGGTCTTGCCCTCGCGCCGGGCATTGGCGAAGGCGGCAAGGGCCTCGGTCCGGCTCCTCGGAAAGACTGCTTTTCCTTCTATATTCAAGGCATTGGGTTGAAGGCTGCCCTTGTTTCCGGTCTCCGTCAGGCCAACGGCATAGAGGATGCCGGCGGGCACGCCATAACGATCGGCGGCGCGCAGGATCTCCGGCTCGCAGGGGTTGGCCGCGGCTGCGGCGGCGTTTGCCGTGCTAGATAAAGATATCGCCGCCAGCGCGCTCGCGAGCAGGCGAAGTGCCGCGGCCGTAGTCCTGCGCGTCATCGTTGCGTTTCCCTGAGGATTGCTGGCCCGGTTGCTGGCCGCCGGCTCCACCATTGCCGCTGCCCGAATTCCCCGGTTGAAAGGATGCCGGATCGCGGCCTGTCGACGCCGCCATAGGAGCGGTTGCATCCGTCCGGGTTGCAGCGGGAACTGCTACCGAAGGTTGCAGGATCGTGACCTTGTCAACCTCGAAGCCGAGCCCCCGCAACGACTTGACGATGGCCTCGCTGTCGGCCGACAGCCGACGATAAGCGTCGTGCGTTTCAGGCTTCAGCTCAATCGAAAGTTGTTCCCCGGAGAGGCGAAGATTGGCCGTCACCATGCCGAGTTCGGCGGGGTGGAGTTCGATCTTCAACACATGTGTCGGAACGGCAACAGAGCTGGCCAGATGGGCGGACGTGGGTGAGGCTGAAAGCGCCTTTTGCGGCCCGGCGTCGGCGGCTATGGCGTTGATCACATTGAGGGCTGCCTGGCTGATGGGACTCTGCGGCGGTGCGGGGAAGCTCCGTTCCGAGACGACGTCGATGCGCGCAGTGGACAGGGACTGTTTTCCCGCTTCTGGACGCATCGAGGACTGGACATCCTCGATGCTCTTCATCGCATTCGCGGTGTGCTTCGACCGCACGCCGGGCACATCGGCAGCCGGCGCGTCCGGCAGCTTCTGGGCCGCCGCCGCGGCGTCACGTTTTGGCGCGCTGGAGGCAGCGCTCGGTGACTGACCGTCAAGCGCCGTCAAAGGTCCGTCGACGATCGACGCCTGCTCCGGCTTCGACATGGTTTCGAGTGCTTCGCGTCCGCCCGCGGATTTTGGCCGGTAGGTCTTTGGCAGTGAAGCCTGCCCATCGAGCGCCGGGTCCGACGGATTCTCGCCGGTGGTCGTATTGCCTCCGGCTGCCTTGGCCGTTGTCGAGAAATGCCGCAGGTCATGAAACGCGATCAGCAGCGGCAGGTCGTCCTGAAGCGGCTCGGCGTCCGGCGCCGTCTCTTCAGCGTCGGCCTTCGCGTTTGCTTCCAAATCGTCCTTGCCGGTTTTCACGTTTGCCACTTTGGCCGAGATGGTCCTTGCGGGCTCGGCCGATGCTGGTTCGGCCTTGGCGTCATGCCCGGCAAGGCCGGCCGCGAGCTTGCTCCAGCGCTGGTCGCGCGATCCCGCCTCTGTCGACGGCTGCCGTTCCGGGCGGGCAGCACCGGCATCGTCGCGCAGCATCTTGCCGAAGCCGGCGTCATCGTTCCTGCCGTTCGCGGCCGGCTGCTCCGACGTCGCGCGCGTGGAGGCAAATCCTGGCAAGGCCGAGCCGAGGCTGGTGGTCATTTGGGGGCGGCTCCAAGCATCTGGTCGATCAGGTCGAGCTGTCGACGTGTTCTGGTCATGGCGGCGTCGGTCGGATCGGCGGGCTCTGGAACGGCTGCGGGTGACGGTGCCGACGCCGGCATGACAGTCGCAGGGTCGGGGGATGCCGCTGCTGCCGTGTCCGGCGCATTGGCGGCTGGTCCGCCGGAGGCCGCGGTGACGGCGGGTTGCTCCGAGATGGCGCCTTCGACCGGTGGCAGGCCACTGTCATCGGCGCCTTGCACCGTGGCGATCTCGGGCACCGGCTGCGCCGCGGCGGCAGGAACTGGGGCAGGCTTTTCCGCCGGAAGGGCGGTGGGCGGCGCGACGACCTCGCCGGCAATGGCCTGCGCGGCGTCGAGCAAAGCGCGGTCGCCCTCCGACAGCCGGCTGCGGTCGATCTTGCCGAGCTTGGCACGAACGTCCTCGATTGTGCCCGAGGTGACGGTGGAAAGGCTGGCATAGAGCAGGGCGCGTGGATCGTCCTGATTGGTGTTGCCGTCGCGGCCCTGCTCGGCCCGCGCCGAAGCGAAGGCCGACAGCTCGTTCAGGCCGTCTATCGCGGCCCGGCGGGCGATGCGCAGATAGATCACCTTCTCGCGCTCGGGATCCATCATCGAGGTGATGTCGCCCAGCTTCTCTTGGCTGATCGACATGTGCAGCGCGATGACGCCGGAGACGAAGGAGTCGGCGAACTGGCTGGCATAGGGCGAATAGAGATAGCGCTCGACATATTGGGTGGAAGCAAGGGCGAAGCGTGCCGCGTCGCCTTGCGCGACTGCAAGGCCGACCGAACGGCGAAGTGCCGCTTCCTCGACCAGCGTGCCGGGGCTGAGCAATCTTGCCTCGTCGAGCAGACGGAGTGCGGTCGCCGGCTGATCACCGGCAAGCAGTGAGCCTTTGACCAAAGCGAGGAAGGCGCCGAGATCCGGAGGCAGCGCCATGGGATCGATCGGCCTCAAGGCTTCGATAGCCTCGCCGGGCCGGCCGTTGAGATAATCAATCACGCCTTTGGCGATGGCAAGGCTTTGCGGATCCGTCGTAGCGCGCGACGTGGCCGCTTCGACGGTCACCGGGTTGCCGCCGCTCATGCCGTAGACAAGCAGGGCTCGAAAGTTCTTGGGATCTTTGTAGTCCTCGGCATTCGCCGCCCGCAGGCGCGCATCCGCCATCTCCAGCAGCTTGGCCTGCATCGGCAGGGCGGCATGATCGCCGGCGGCTATGCGGTCCTGGATGAGTTGCAGCGAGCGCACCAACTGATACGGCTGCAGCGCGTCCTGGGCGAAACCGGCCGACGGGTGTCCGCCGGCCAGCAGCAACAAACCAATCAACCGGCGGGTGACGGCCGCTCGCTTCATCCGCCGGTCGCCATCAGGATCTCGATGCGACGGTTCGCGGCCGCCAATGGATCGGCTGCTACCTTCGGCTGGCGGTCGGCGAAGCCGGCGACCTCGGTGATGCGGCGTTCGTCGACGCCGCCGCGCACGAGCATGTAGTAGGCGGAATGCGCGCGCGCCGTCGACAGCCGCCAATTGTCGTAGCTGTCGCCGCGGAACGGCCGGGCATCGGTGTGGCCGTTGATGCTGATGGTGCCCTTCTGGCTGTTGACGATGCGGCCGATCTTCTCCATCGCCAGCACCAGTTCGCGTCTCGGCAATGCCGAGCCGACCTCGAACATGCCGAAGTCGAGCTGATCGGTGATCGAGATGACGATCCCCTTGTCGGTGGCTTCGACCGAGACGCCGTCGTGCAGCTTGTCGCCGGGCTTGAAGGCATCGGCCAGCTGCCGCTTGACGTCGGCAGCTGCCTTGACGGCAGCCGCGGTTGGCGCCTTCTCGCCGATGTCGGGCCTGGCGGCCTTTTGCGCCTCAGGCTCTGCCTTGGCTGCGTCGGCGACCGTGGTGCCGTCCGGTTTGGTCTCGCCGGCCATTGCCGTGGCAGGGTTCGCGGCCTGCTTGCCGGTCGCGTCCTTGGCCAGCGGCTCAAGCGGTGCGGCCGCGACAGGCGGCACGGCTTTGACTTTGAGCACTTTCGTTTCGGCGGTCTTGTCGCCGGGCTTGGCCGGATCGCCCTCGACCTTCGTGCGCTCGGCGCTGGCTTCGGCGCCGGGCGCCGCTACCTGCTGCGACCAGAAATCCGGCTCGAAGGGATCGCGGTAGGAGGCGCCACCGGAGGCGCCGGTAGCCGGGCCGGCAGCCTGCACGCCGCCGTCGCCTTTCTGGCTGACATTCTGCATGACGCCGGTATCCGCGGCGATTTCCGAAAGCACCGCGTAGGGATCGGCGAAGAGATGGTCGTCGGAGCGTTCCGCCTGCTGCGGCTCCTGCTTGTCCTGCTTGCGGTCCGACGCGCCCGCGCCGGCATTGCCGTTCTGTCCGGCTTTGCTGGTCGCCTCTTGCGGATCGTCTGCCGTCAGCCCCATGGCGCGCGGTCCGTCGCCGAGATCCTCCAGGCCCTTGCGGCTCGAATTGCGGTCGACCAGCTTGACCGGGTTGAAGTAGCTGGCGACGGCTGCCTTGGTCTGCTCGTTGGCGGCGTTGATCAGCCACATGACCAGGAAGAAGCACATCATGGCCGTCATGAAGTCGGCGAAGGCGATCTTCCAGACGCCGCCATGGTGGGCCTCGTCATGGTCGTCATGGCTGCGCCGCACGATGATGATCTCGTGGCGGCCGTGGTCGGCGTCTGCGACGCTCATGCCAGGACCTCCGAGAGGACCGTCGACCATTCGGCCATGCGCGTCTCGAACACCGCCTCGTCGATGGCGACGGTCAGGTCGAAGCCTGGCGCCTCGACAAAATCGAGATTGGCGGCGCGGGGTCCGAGCGACGCCTTCAGTGTTTCGAACATCGAGAGCGGGCCGCGCACGACGATGCGCACCGCTTCGGCATCGCCGACCGCTTCGCGGATGGCGCCGGCCAATGCCTCGATCGAACGTTTCTGCAGATCGTCGCTGACGATGCCGCCGATGATGCGGGCGACCGTGGCGGCGACAAGTCCGGTGACGCGCGCCTCCATGGCATCGATGCGCAACGAGACCGCCTTGCCGACATCGTCGCCGAGGCTTTCGAGAAATATCCTTGCTTCCTCGGCATTGGCCTGGCGTTCGGCTTCGAGCGCGGCGTCATGCGCAGCCGACAGGCGGACCTCCAGCGCTGCCTCCGCCTGGGCAACCGCCTCGGGGATCAGCGTGCCGATATCGGCCTGCGGCGCCAGCGTCTCGGGCTTGTGTTCGGGATCGATTGCTGCCCGTGACTGGCCGGCACGTTGCGCGCGCGTCCCGAAATCAGGCAGAAGGTCGAAGAGGGCTACGGAGGGCATGGTTTACACCGCCACTTCCTGGGCGGCCCATTTGCGCAGGATCTGCGCGGTGCGCTCCTCGTTGAGATCGACCATCCTGGCAAGCCTGTCCTGCGGCGCCGGCCGGATCTTCTGGCGAAGATCGTCGAGCGGCGTGGGGCCTGGGCGTGTGCCTGGCAAGGTCCCAATCGCGGCACTGTCGGTGGCCGCTATTGCCTCCGGCGTCGGCAGCGAGCGCTGGACGTCGTCGAAGCTGGGACCTGCCAGGGCCGGAGTAGCCTTTGCCGTCAGCGCCGCGGCCATCGGCCTCAGGCCGAAGAAGGCGACCAGGAACACCACGACGATGAAGGCACCGGCATTGATCATCGTGCCGGCATGCTGGCCGATCGAATCGAGCATTCCCGCCTGCGGGATCGCCTCGCCATCCAGGCCGTCGATGAACTCGACCGCCGAGACGTCGATGATGTCGCCGCGCTTTTCGTCAAGGCCGGTAGCGGACGTGACCATCTTCTGGATCTCGGCGACGCGCTTGGCGATCTGCTCCGGCGTGGCGTCCTTGCCGAGGATGGCCGTCAGCCGTTGCTGATTGACGACCACGGCAATCGACATCTTGGTGACGGTGTAGCCGTTTGAGACCGTGGCGATCTTCTTGGAATTGATCTCGTAGTTGGTGATCTCTTCCCTGCGGTCGTTCTGCGAGGAGGATTGCGGACCATCGGTGGCGGTTGCCTGGGTCTCGGGCAGGTTCTGCTCGACGCTGGCCGGAGTGGAAGCCTGCTTCTGGTTGTTGTTCTCGTTGGCCCGCACCGACTGCACCGAGCGTTCGACGCGGGAATTCGGATCGAAGATGGTCTCTTCCGTCTGGCGGGTGTCGGTGTTGACCTCGGCCTTGACGCTGGCGCGGAAATTGTCGGGGCCGAGATAGGCCGTCAGCGCACGGCGGATGTTGTCTCCGATCTGCGCCTCGACGGTCTGCTCGACGCCGAGCGTGCGGGCGGCGCTGGTGTTGGAAGGATCGTCGCCCGCGGCCAGCAGATTGCCGCTGGAATCGAGAACAGTCACCTTGTCTGCCGACAGGCCGGGAACGGCGGCGGCGACGAGATGGCGGATCGACATGGCGCTCTTCTCGGCGTCGATGCCGGCGTAGCGGATGACCACGGAGGCCGAGGGCTGCTGCTCGTCGCGGCGGAAATTGGCCCGTTCGGACATGACGATGTGGACCCGCGCAGCCTTGATGCCCGATATGGACTGGATGGTGCGGGCGATCTCGCCTTCCAGCGCCCGCACGCGGGTGATCTGCTGCATGAAGGAGGTGAGGCCGAGCGAGCCGACATTGTCGAACAATTCGTAGCCGGCATTGGCGCTGGTCGGCAGGCCCTTTTCGGCAAGCAGCATGCGGGCCTGAGCGGTGGTGCCGGCCGGCACCAGAACCGAGGTTCCATCGGCGCCGACATCGAAGCCGATGCCGGCTTCGCCCAGCACCAGGCCGATCTGGTTCACGTCGGCGCGGTCTAGTCCCACATAGAGCGTGTCATAGGCGGGGCGGTTGAGATAGACCGAGGCGATGCCGATGACGCCCATCACCAGAACGGCGATGCCCGCCAGCATGGCGAGGCGCTTCACGCCAAACCCGCGGAGATTCGAGATGATGCTCTGGATCTGTTCCGGCACGGTTCAACGACTCCCAGCATGATTGTCCGCCGGAACTCTAGTCTTCGAAGCTTGTGCGAAAATGAAATCGGGCCGCGCTGGCGGCGCGGCCCGATTATCTGATGGAAAGGACGGCGCCGGTGGCGCCCGTGATCAGCTCTTGAACAGAGACAGGATCGACTGCGAGGCGCTGTTGGCGATCGACAGCGCTTGAACGCCGAGCTGCTGCTGAACCTGCAGTGCCTGGAGCCGGGTCGATTCCTTGTTCATGTCGGCATCGACAAGCTGGCCGACGCCGCGGTCGATGGAGTCCATCAAACTCTGGGTGAAGGTCTTCTGCAGGTCAATGCTGCTCTTGGCGGAACCGAGGATGGTGGCGGAGTCGGTCAGCTGGGCCATGACGTTATCGATCCTGTTCACCATCTGCGTGATGATGTCGTCGGTAATGCCTGGTGCCGTGATATCGAGGTTGTAGGCGGAGATATTGTCGACCTTGGCGACCGCTCCCGCCGCCGTCTGGCCGGCGGTGTTCGCGGCGATGTCCGTTCCTCCGCCCGCGATCACGCCCGCATAGGCGTTGTCGTACAGGGTCTGGGCGGCGCCCGTGGAATAGATGGACGTCTGGCGATCGAGGGTTCCGTAATTCTTGACCTCGGCGGCGAGGCCGTAGTCGAAAAGCTTGGTGCTCTCGACATCGATATCGATCGTCCCGATCGAGATGGCGCCGGATGAGGAACGATTGAATGAGGACACGATCTGGGAGTCGGGCTGGACGCCGTCATTGGCGGCCGCAACCTGCTTTGAGGTCACCGCTAGGAAGTTCGAGCCTGAAAAGGTGGCCGCATCGGCGAACGACTTCATCTGCGCCTGAAGCGCTTTGATCTCGGTCTGCGTCTTTGCC
This sequence comes from Mesorhizobium sp. M0088, assembly GCF_040322895.1. Classification (NCBI taxonomy): domain Bacteria; kingdom Pseudomonadati; phylum Pseudomonadota; class Alphaproteobacteria; order Hyphomicrobiales; family Phyllobacteriaceae; genus Mesorhizobium; species Mesorhizobium sp. M0088. The sequence goes on along the minus strand of NZ_JAMYUI010000020.1, from coordinate 51,377 downwards.
TTGGCTGCGTCCGTCTGGCCGACGGTCGAAAGCAGCTTGGTCTTGATCTGGCCGATCGTTGTCAGCACATTGTTCATGCCGGTGTAGGCGGTGTCGACTTTCGAGGCGCCGAGGCCGAGTGCATCCTGCACCGTCGACAGGGCCTGGTTGTCGGAGCGCATCGTGGTGGCGATCGACCAGTAGGCCGCGTTGTCCGAAGCTTGCGAGACACGGTAGCCCGTCGATATGCGGGCCTGTGTCTGCTCGAGTGACTTGTTGGTGGCGCTGAGGCTTTGAAGCGCGGTTAACGCCGCGGCGTTGGTCATGATACTCGCCAAGAAAGTCGCTCCTTCTCAAAGGCCGGCATGCTCAGACATGCCGGATAGGCCTGCTTCAACCGTGGTATCGTGCCAGTAGGGCCGATTCGCCAACCGTTGTAAGCTATTGGTTAACCATAATTAGCGGGACATGGTTAACAGCCTGTTAAACGCGGCCTTTCGAGAGTTAACGACAGAGCGTTGCGCGCGGTCCGAGCAAACGAAATCGGGCCGCGCTTTTGGCGCGGCCCGATTTTAGTGCAAGTTGGCGGATGCGATTAGCCGCGGAAGAGCGACAGGATCGACTGCGACGAACCGTTGGCGATCGACAGCGCCTGGATGCCGAGCTGCTGCTGGACCTGCAGGGCCTGGAGGCGGGTCGATTCCTTGTTCATGTCGGCATCGACGAGCTGGCCGACACCGCGATCGATGGAGTCCATCAGGTTCGAGGTGAAGGTCTTCTGCAGGTCGATACTGCTCTTGGCGGCGCCGAGCGTGGTGGCGGCGTTGGTCATGGCCTTGAGCGCGGCATCGACGACGTTCATCTGCTGCGCGATCTGGCTATCGCTGGCGGCCGTGCCACCCGAGAAGATAGTCAGCGAGGCAACCGAATAGGTGTCGGTAACCGCTGCGGCAGCGCCCAACGTCGGTGCCGAGGCCGTGGCAACAGCAGCGCCCGTGGTGCCGAGGCGGGCCGTGTCGAGAATACCCTTGGCGGTTGGTGCCGCGCCGGCATCGTACAGCTTGATGCTTTCCACATTGACATCGATCGTGGAGATCGAAGCCGCGCCGGTCGCGTCGCGGTTGAAGGCCGAAACAATCTTCACGTCGGCCGCGGTGCCTGTCGCAGTGGACACCGAAAGCATGTTGGTGCCGGAGAAGGTGGCGCCATCGGCGTAGGCCTTCAACTGGTTCTGAAGGGCGGCGATTTCGACCTGGGTCTTTTCCTTGGAGGCGTCCGTCTGGCCGTAGGACGCGACCAGCTTGGTCTTGATCTGGTTGATCGTATCGATCGCGCTACTCATGCCGGTATAGGCTGTGTCGACCTTAGAGGCGCCGAGGCCGAGAGCGTCCGAAACGGTGGACATTGCCTGGTTGTCGGAGCGCATCGTGGTGGCGATCGACCAGTAAGCGGCGTTGTCCGAAGCCTGCGAGACCTTGTAACCGGTCGAGATGCGGGCCTGGGTGTCGGTGAGGGATTTGCTGGTGGCGTTGAGGCTCTGCAGGGCCGTCAATGCGGCGCTGTTCGTCATGATGCTGGACATGGTACTCGGACCTTGATTTTACAGGTATTTTTTACATACCGGCTCTACCGGTATGACGGTGCGGCATCATGCCCATGATCTCTCAAAATCGATCACCCGCCATCTGCGAGCGAATATGCGGGCAAGTCCCTACCAAAGGGCTAAACCGGACGGTTAATCGAAAATATATTGCTGGGATTTCGAGCCGGCGCCGCAGGGTCAGTTGAAGGAGCGCACCAGGCTGCCGACAAGCAGGTTCCAGCCGTCGATCAGGACGAAGAACAGGATCTTGAACGGCAGCGACACCACTGTCGGCGGCAGCATCATCATGCCCATCGCCATGGTGATGGTGGCGACGATCAGGTCGATGACCAGGAATGGCAGCACGATCAGGAAGCCGATCTCGAAACCGCGCCGGATCTCCGAGATCATGAAGGCCGGCACCAGGATGCGCAGGTCGACGGTGTCACGCGAAACGGTCTGTCCGCGCTCGCGGGCAAGGTCGGCGAAGAGGTCGAAATCCTTGTCACGCACATTGTGCAGCATGAAGGTGCGGAACGGGTCTGAAATCTTGTCGAAGGCTTCGGTCTGCGTGATCTGGTTGTCCATCAGCGGCTTGACGCCGGTGTTCCAGGCCTGATCGAAGGTCGGCGCCATGACGTAGAACGTCATGAACAGCGATAGCGAAATCAGGATGAGGTTCGCCGGTGTCGACTGCAGGCCGATGCCGGCGCGCAGGATCGAGAAGGCGATGACGAAACGGGTGAAGCTGGTCACCATGATCAGCAGGCCTGGCGCCACCGACAGAACGGTCAGCAAGCCGAACATCTGGATGATGTAGCCTACGGTGGTGCCGTCAGCCTTGCCGATGCCGCCGAGATCGAGTTGCTGGGCCGTCGCGATGGAGGTGGCGGCCGCGATCATGGCCGTGGCGAGAAGGAACTTTCTCATTCGAGCAGCAATGTCCTGATGAGTACCTGTTTGGCGTGACCCTGGCTGCGGATCGCGGCGCGTTCTTCGAGGTCGGCCTTCAGGTGCTGGTAGCCGCTGGCCCCCTCGATCTGATGCATCTTCAACGTGCGCACCAGGGCCAGAAGGTCCTGGTGGATGTCATCAGACATTGCCTGTGGCTGCGGCGCGTCATAGACGATGGACACCTCCATCCTGATCCATGTGCCGGCAGGCGAGGCGATGTTGGTGGTGATCGGCGCCAGCACGACAAGCATCGGGCCCAGGCCTGGCTGCTCGGCCGCGGTGGGCTGCATGATCTTGCCTTCGTTCTCAGGCGCGACCGGTACCGACGCCGGTGCGCCGACGCCTTTGAGATAACCGCCGGACATCCAGCCCATGCCAATGGCGGCCGCCGTCACAAGCAGCAGCAGGCCGGCCTGGATGGCAGGGGAGGGACCCTTGCGTGGCTGAACCTGTTCGATATTTGCCACGGCGCCCTGCTCCGATCCTAGAACGGAAGAACCTGGTCGAGAATCTGCTGGCCGTAGGCAGGCTGCTGGACCTCGGTGATGCGACCGCGTCCGCCGTAGGAGATGCGGGCCTCGGCGATACGTTCGTAGGGGATGGTGTTTTCGGCGCCGATATCGGCCGGCCGCACGATGCCGGCGAGCGTCAGCACCCTGAGCTCGGCGTTGACGCGCACTTCCTGCGATCCGGTGATCATCAGATTGCCGTTGGGCAGCACATCGGTGACGATCGCCGCGACATTGAGTTCAAGCGTTTCCGAGCGCTTGATCTCGCCGTCGGCAGTCGTGTCCGTGGTGGAGGTGAGAGCCCCAGCGCCCTTGCCGGCGGTGCTCCACTTGTCCCACTGCGCGCTGAGGTCGTAACCGAGCTTGCGATTGGCGGTGCGGCTCCTGTCGTTCTGGTTCTTGAAGTTGGCCCGATCGTTGATCTTGATCTTGACCGTCAGGATGTCGCCCTGGGACAGCGCCCGCGGGTCGGTGAACAGCCGGCTCTGGCGGTCGTCCCACAACGAGAATTTCTTGACCGGCGCGGGCGGCGTTTGCGGATAGCGATAGAGGGAGCCGGTGCTGCCGCCATCGATGCCGGAGCCGACCGGGGACAGAGCCGGCTCCCTGCCGACCTCCTTGAGGTTGGTTCCGCAACCCGACAGCATGGTGACCGCGCACAGGGCAAGCATTTTCCGGTTCATGACGGGTCTACCCTTCGGGCTGCGCTGGCCATAATGCCGGTGAGCGTCGCCGCCGCCTTCTGGTCCATTTCGTTGAGGATGACGCTCGCCTTGCGTGTATCGAGCTTCATCAATATGGCCGCAGCCAGATCGGCGTTGACGATGGCCAGCCGCTCGGCAGCGGCGTCAGGTTTCATGCCGGCGTAGATCTGGACGACGCCGTCCTCGGCCCGGGCCAGGAAAACCTCGCGCCGCTTCAGCCAGGTCTCGTATTCAGCTTTCTTTGCATCGAGAGCTTTCATGCGCTCGTCAATGCCGGCCTGGAGCTGCTTCAGTTCCTCCGCCTGCAGGACATAGCGGCGGTCGCGGGCGGCGTCGGCGATGTTTGAGCAGAAGCGCTCGATCTCGCTTTGGTCCGGCGCCTTTTCCCGTGTCAATTGCTGCGGCGCCGCTGCCACCGGTGCTCCCGGCAGGACCTGGCGGACCGTCTCCTCGCCGCGTGCGGTGTCGCCGGCAAAGGGCAGAGCCGCGACGATGGCGGTCGCGAGCAGGATCGCGACTTTGCGGTGTCTGCCGTCATGGCGTGGGAAGGAGCGCGTCATCGGCATCGCCTATTGCAGAACCAGGTCGGCCTGCAGGGCCCCGGCCGACTTGATGCCCTGCAGAATGGCGATGATGCCGTCAGGCTTGACGCCGAGGCGGTTGAGGCCGGAAACGAGGGTCTGGAGATCGGGTCCGTCAAGCACGGCAACGCGGGCGTCGGGCCGGCTGGCGTCGATGGCGGTGAACGGTTCGACGGCGGTCTCGCCCTTGGAGAAGGGCTCGGGCTGGACAATGCGCGGCGCTTCGGTGATGCGCACGGTGAGCGTGCCGTGGCTGATGGCGACACGTGAGATCTTGACGTCATTGCCGATGACGATGGTGCCGGTGCGCTCGTCGATCACGACACGGGCCGGCGTGTCGGATTCGACCACCAGATTCTCGATTTCGGCATAGAAGCGCGCCGCCGAGACACCCTTCGGCCTTCTGATCTGCACGGTGCGAGAATCGCGCTCTGCCGCCACTCGCATGCCGAAGCGCTGGCCGGTGTAGTCGTTGATGGCGTCCGCGATGCGGATAGCGGTCGAGAAATCGGGATTGCGCAGTTGCAGCGTCAGGACCGCCTGATCGTCGAACTCGGCCTGGACAGCACGCTCGACGATGGCGCCGTTCGGCACGCGGCCGGAGGTCGGCACGCCTTGCGTCAGCTGCTCGGCCTGTCCTTGGGCGGTAAAGCCGGACACGATGACCGAGCCCTGGCCGACGGCATAGATCTCGCCGTCCGCCGCCTTCAGCGGGGTCATGATCAGCGTGCCGCCGGAAAGCGAGGTCGCGTCGCCCATCGAGGAGACGTCGATGTCGATGCGGGCGCCCGATTGCACGTAGGGCGGCATGTTGGCGGTGACGATGACGGCGGCGACATTCTTGGCGCGCGCACTGCCGCCTTCGGTGGCGATGCCGAGATTTTCGAGCATCGCGCGGATCGACTGTTCGGTGAATGGCGAGTTGCGCAGGCTGTCGCCCGATCCGGCAAGGCCGATGACCAGGCCGTAGCCGACGAGCTGATTGTCGCGCGAACTCTGCAACTGGGCGATGTCCTTGATGCGCGCGGCCACCTGGCCCGGCGGCAGCGAACTCGGCCCGGTCGAAACCCGGAACATGCGGCTGGTGGTGGCCGGATCATATTCGGGATCGTTGTAGACGCCGCCATTCTTGGCGGCGAGCTCGCGCTTGGCCTTCGACGTCAGGCCGTCGGCCAGCGCCGGCTGCAGGCCAAGCACGGCTGCCAGCATCAGGGTAAGCCCGCGTATCATGACGCGCTGACCTGGATGGTTCCGTCCGCCATCACCGTGCCGGACAGGATTTTGCCGCTGTCGATGTTGCGAACCTTGACGAGGTCGCCCGGGGCTCCCGGCTGCAGCGTCACGGCGGTGGCCGAGATCGTCAGCCCGCCGGCGATGAAGAAGATCTGCACGGAAGCACCCTGTTCGACCAGCCAGGTCTCGCGGATGGCGGTGGAAGGAATGTAGCGGCCGGGCAGCAGCGTGCGCTTGGCGACTTTGCCATCCAGTTCTTCGGCCCGCGTGGCGACCGCCTCCGGCTTGTGCTTGCCGACGACAAGGGTGACCTGTTTCAGGGCAGCCAGGTTGATGGTCTCGCCGGGATAGATTACCCGGCTCGGAATAAGCACCACCTCGCCGCCAGCTTGATTGCTGGCGATCCGGGTGGCCGATTGGTTGGCCGATTCCTGGGCAAAAGCCGGCATCGTGCCGGTCACCAGCGCAAGGACGAGCGCGGTGCGGCGGAATGCGGACAGGAGGCCGGGCGTCGACATCATGCGTTACCTGATGTTCTTGGAGACCACGGAGGCCATGTCGTCGGCGGCCTGAATGACCTTGGAGTTCATCTCATAAGCGCGCTGCGCCGAGATCAGTTCGGTGATTTCCTTGACCGGGTCGACGTTGGAGGCTTCGAGATAGCCCTGCTGGATGGTGGCAAAGCCGGGATCGCCAGGCACGCCGACATTCGCCGGCCCCGAAGCCGTGGTTTCCTGGAACAGATTGTCGCCGAGCGGCGCCAGGCCGGCCTCGTTGGCGAAGTTGGCGATCTGAAGCTGACCGAGGTTCTGCAGGTCGGTCTGGCCGTCGATGCGGGCGAAGACCTGGCCGGTCTTGTTGACGATGACCTCGACGGCATCCACGGGGACATTGATTGCCGGAATGACGGCAGCGCCGTCGACCGTCACGAGTTGGCCGGTGGCGTTGGTGTTGAGAGCTCCGGCGCGGCTGTAGAGCGTGCCGCCGTCGGCACCCTCGATCTGAAACCAGCCCCTGCCGGTCAGCGCCAGGTCGAAACTGTTGCCGGTGCTGGTCAGTTCGCCCTGGGTGTGCACGTTGCGCACGGCCGTCGTCTTGACGCCGAGGCCGATCGAGACGCCCTCCGGCACCAGCGAGGCGTTGGAGCGGTTGGGCACGCCTTGCGTGCGGTCGACCTGATAGAGCAGGTCGGAGAATTCGGCGCGGGCGCGCTTGTAGCCGGTGGTGTTGATGTTGGCGATGTTGTTGGCGATGACTTCCAGATTTGTCTGCTGGGCATTCATGCCGGTGGCGGCGATGGCGAGTGCTTTCATGGCGGAATTCCTCAGATGCCCATTCGACTGACTTCGAGATAGGCGGAAACCACCTTGTCGCGGATGGCGACGGCGGTCTGAAGCGCCTGCTGCGCGCTCATCACGGCGTCGACCACCTGACGGGTGTCGGCGTCGCCCTTGAGCGCCTGCAACGATACCTGCTCGGCATTCTGCAGCGTGTTCACGGTCTTAGAGGCTGCCTGGCTCAGCGCCTCGGCGAAGGAGGTGCCGATGGTGCCGCCGGCTGAGGGTGTCGCGCCGCCCTGGAGCAGGCTTGTGGCCGCGTCGTCGCCGCCGATCGACGGCTTGAACTGAAGCGCTCCGATACCGCTGATCATTACTGGTTCCTCATCAGGTCGATGGTCATGGAAATCAGGTCGCGGGCCTGCTTGACCACCTGAAGGTTGGCCTCGTAGGAGCGATTGGCCTCGGTCATGTCGGCCATTTCGATCAGCACGTTGACGTTGGGCATCTTGACGTAGCCCTTCTCGTCGGCGGCCTCGTTGCCGGGCTGGAACTCGACTGGAAAGTCACTGGGATCTCGATCGATCGAGTTCACTGCAACCGTTGAACTGCCGGAGGCCCGGTCAAGCTCAGAGACGAAGCTGATGGTCTTGCGGCGATAAGGATCGGAGCCGGGCGCGGTGCCGGTCGACTGGGCGTTGGCGAGGTTTTCGGAAACCACGCGCAGGCGCTCCGACTGGGCGCCGAGGCCGGATGCTGCGACTTTGAGGGCTGCGGTCAGTGCGTCCATGGTCAGCTCTTCACCGCCATCATCATCATCGTATGAAACGCCTTGACGATCGCTGTGTTGAGCTCGAAGGAGCGGCGCACCTCGCCGGCTTTCAGCAACTGGTCTTCCAGAACGACCGAGTTCTTGGACGGCATGACGACGCCGTCATTCTCCTGCGGCTTGATGGTGAAGCCGGCATTGGTCGCCGCATTGCCGAGATGGCCGGCCTGGGTCGCCTGCAGCGATACGGCAGCGCGGTCGAGCACCTTTTCGAATGGCTCGACATCGTTTGCCGTATAACCCGGCGTGTTGGCATTGGCGATGTTGCCGGCGACTGCCGACTGGCGCACGGCCAGCCATTGCGCTTGCTTGGCGGCGAGGTCGAAAAGGGAAACGGGCTCCATGGGAATCTCCGAGCAGGTACCCAGAGACTAGGCCGCCAGTCTTGCGCGGGCCTTGCGGATGGCGGGAGCCGGAGATCGTTTATCTGGAGAGTTCGATCACCCGGTCGGCACTGGTGACCATGACCCATTTGCCGTTGCGCTGCTCGATGGAGGACACCTGACTGGAGTCAGGCAGTATCGAGCCGCGCTGGACGATCCAGAGGCCAGCGTCGTCCTGGATCATGGCACGGCCGTTAGCGACATGAACCATGCGGAATTTCGCCGCGTCGGCCGGAAACGGTTGCTCGTCGGGTGCGGCTGCGGGATTGGCGTCGTCCCGCACCGTCCCCGTGGCAAGAAGATCGAGATTGGCCGCGGGAATATCCTTTGCCGTCAGCGGCGCGCTGCGTTCGGCGACCACGCCGCCGCCCGCTCGCCCGGAATTGGAGCCGGTGCCGCCGAACTTCATCGCCTGGACGCCAAACTGGTCCTGGTTGAAGAAGATGTACCAGGGGAACAGGGCGCAGATCAGGCCGAGCGTGATGCCGAGCGCGGCTATGACGAAATCGCTGCGTCGGTCGGACTTCTTCTTCAGTCGGGGAAACGGTGCCTTAGGCGGCTGCGGCCATTCGGTGCGCGGGAACAGCCCGTCGATCAGCGAGTCGCGGCTGGCCTGCGTCATCTCGGCAGCCACCGCCTGGGGAGCCCGGGGCAGAGCGGGTTCGACGGGCCTGGCCAGATCAGGATCGGCTTTGCCAGCTCGTGGCAGGATTGGCTTGACGGCTCTGGCCAGAACGGCCTCGGCTTTGGCTGCGATGTCACGGGCGGCCTTTGCCTTGGCGGTTCTCGCTTCGTCAGCCTCGGCTTGCTCCACGGCGTTGGCCTCGGCGATCATGTCGCGCAGGATGCGCTCGGTATATTCGCGTTCAGTCTCCGGCATCGGCGTTCAGCTTGCTCTTGAGGTGGCGGGCGAGATCGGAGAACGGGTCGGTCGACGGGCGATCCTTCGGCGCTTGCGTCAGCGCCTCATAGATCAGCGGCACCTGGCGCACGGCGATGTCCAGTTCGGCATCGGCGCCCCCCTGATAGGCCCCAAGCAACCGGATATCGCGCGTGTCCTCGAAGCGCGAGATCATCGACTTCAGCCTTGTCACCAGCGCGCGCTGTTCTACGCTCCAGGCCTTTCCGGCCAACCGCGATATGGACGACAGCGGGTTGACGGGGGGATAGCGACCCTGTTCGGCGATCGTGCGATCGAGCACGACATGGCCGTCGAGGATGCCGCGCACGGAATCGGCGACCGGATCGTTGTGATCGTCGCCGTCGACCAGCACGGAAATGATGGCGGTGATGGATCCTTTGCCTTCCCCGCCCGGCCCGGCGCGTTCGAGCAGCTTGGGCAGTTCGGTGAACACCGAGGCCGGATAACCGCGCGCGACCGGCGGCTCGCCGGTCCCCGTCGCCACCTCACGCAGGGCGTGGGCGAAGCGGGTGATCGAATCCAGCACCAGCAAAACGCGATGCCCCTGGTCGCGGAAATGCTCGGCGACGCGCATGGCGGTGTCCGGCGCACGCCGGCGCATCATGGCGCTTTCGTCGCTGGTGGCGACGACGGCGACGGTCTTGGCCATGCTCTCGCCGATAGTATCCTCGAGGAATTCACGCACTTCTCGGCCGCGTTCGCCGATGAGCGCCACCACGACGGTATCGAATGCGTCGGCGCCGGCGAGCATGGCGAGCAGCGTCGACTTGCCGACGCCGGAGCCGGCAAAGATGCCAAGGCGCTGGCCGAAACAGAGCGGCGTGAAGATGTCGATGACCTTGACGCCGGTCATGAAGGCAGTGCCGACGCGTTGCCGCGCCATGGCTCCCGGCGTCGTCTGGGCGCCGCGCGATGTGTCGTCTCCCCGGGCGAGCGGCGGGCCGCCATCGATCGTCCTGGTGAGTGCGTCGATGGTGCGGCCGCGCCACGAGGCATGCGGCGCCACCACGAGCGGACCTCGGCGGAAAACGGCATCACCGATGCCGGAATCGGCGCTGCGTTCGAAGGGTGCCACGACGGCCTCGTCGCGGCCGATCTTGACGATCTCGCCGCGCCGCGCACCGGCATCGCCGCGCTGCTCGACGATGTCGCCCAGCCTGGCGAAGCCGGAAAGGCCGTGCACCTTGTAGTGCGTGGGCGTGACTTCGATGACGCGGCCGCCGCGCTTGAGCAGCGCCTCGGCGTCGGCGAAACGCCGCCAGACCCGTTCCAGCGCGGCAAGCCGGTCTTCCGGCGCCGGCTGGAGTTGTCTTTCGAGTGCGCGCAGGGATGGCTGGTCGAGCGACATGGATTATTTCGAGCCGAGCGTCTTGATCGCCTCGTCGGTGGAGGAGTCGGTCTGCCGCATCAGGGCGGCGGTGTTCTCGAAGGCGCGCTGGACCATGATCAGCCTGGTGATCTCCAGCACCGGATTGACATTGGACTCTTCGAGAAAACCCTGGGCGACGCCGATATCCGAGCGATCGGTGACAGGCTCCGGGGTGCGTGCCGGAACGATGCCGGAATTGCCGTAGCGGACGAAGTTCGGGCCTGGGTCGAAATTGTAGAGACCGATCGAGCCGACAAGCTGATCGTTCTGGCGCAACGAACCATCGGCCCCGGCCTTGGGTGGGCCGTTGCGGGGATCAAGCTGGATCGGCGAGCCGCCGGCATCGAGCACCGGGTGGCCCTCGATCGACATCAGCTCGCCGTTCTCGTTCATCGAAAAGCGGCCGTCGCGGGTCATGACGGTGCCGACCGGCGTCTCTATGGCAAACCAGGCATCGCCCTGGACGGCGAAATCGAAGGGATTTCCGGTCTCGCTCAAGGCACCATGGGCGCCGGAAAGGTAGGTCTTGCCCGGGGAGGCGAAGGATACCGATTTTTGCCCGGTGCCGGAGACGATGTCCTCGAACTTCACGCCGGTAGCGCGAAAGCCGATCGTCGAGGCATTGGCGACGTTGTCGGCGATGGTGTCGAGGCGCCGCTCGAGCGCGATCTGCGACGAAAGGGCGACGTACAGGCTGTCCCTCATGATGGTCTCAGAACCTCAATTTCTGCATGGCCATCATCAGGTCGGTGGAGATGCCGACTGTGAGTGGCTGGGCAAACAGCACGCTGACCGAGGTGACGGCCGATGAAGTCGGGTGGTTGATCTCGTACATGCTGGTGAAGCGGGTCAGGAACTTGCCGAGTTTTTCGGGGTCGGAGAAATCCGAGATGTCGAGTTTTTGCTCGAACAGCTGCGCCTGCTTGTCGACATCGGCGGTGGCGAAGGAATCGGGCAGGCCGAGCACGGTGCGCACGACACTGGCAAGCGCGGTGTCGGCCAGCACGTCATACCAGCTGGTGATGGTTGGGGCCTTGCGATCGAAGTAAAGCGCCAGCCGCACACCCTGGTTAGCCTGACCGGCATCCTCTTCGAGGGTCTGGCGCATGTATTTGTCGACGGTCGGCTGCTGCGCCGGATTGATGGTCGTGGTGTTTTCGCCATAGGCCTCGAAGTTGAAGGCGGAGGCAAGCGCGGCATAGGTCTTGTCCGTCATCTTGTTGGCGACGCTGTCGGGATCGCGGACGCCGCCCTGCAGAACCCGCTTGATGAGATCCTTGTCCTCCGTCGCGGAATCGAGACCGAATGACGCCAGCGCGTATGTGTAGAGCCGGCTGTTCGACATCAGATCGTCGATCGACTTCACCTTGGTGATGTTGGCGAGATAGTATGTCGTCTCGCCCTTCACATAGGCCGAATTGGGATCGAGGCCGGCGATCTGCGCCTGGATGGCATAGTTCTTGGTCACCAACTGCTGTGTCTTGTTGTAGATGGTCGCATCGGCGCCGTTGGCGGCGAAGTTGAAAGCGCTGACGAATTCGGCGTAGCGCTTGTCGGTCAGCTTGTTGGCGAAGCTGTCGGGATCGGAGACGCCTTCCTTGAGTGCCTTGACCATGAAGGCCTTGGCGTAGTCCATGTCCTCCAGCCCGTAGGCCTTCATGGCATACTTGAACAAACGGTCGTTTTTGACGAAATCGTCGATCGATTTCACCTTGGTGATATTCGCGAGATAATATTTGGTGTCGCGATCAACCACGGGCTGCTGCTCGATCCTGTCGATCGATTTTGAAATATCCTTGGTGATGAGCTGGTAGCTGGTAAAGGTATTGAGCAAAGACGTGCCTCCGGCCGAAGCTATGCCGGCACAATACCCCTACTTCCTTGCGCGAAACTGAATCGCTTCCAAGCCCTCGATTCAAGCCTCACACAAGGCACGGGGACTATCCCTAGCTCCTGATGTGAAATGCGGAAGGACCTGTCGTGGGCATTCTGATTGGACTGGTGGTAACGCTCGGCTGCGTCCTTGGCGGCTTCATGGCCATGGGCGGCCATCTTCACGTGCTGATCCAGCCATGGGAGGTCGTGATCATCTGTGGTGCGGCTTTTGGCACCTTCCTCGTTGCCAATCCGATGAAGACGGTCAAGGACACCGGCAAGGCCATTCTCGAAGCCTTCAAGCAGGCGGTGCCGAAGGAACAGGACTATCTCGAGACGCTCGGCGTGCTGCACTCGCTGATGCGCGAGCTGCGCTCGAAATCCCGCAGCGAAGTCGAGGCGCATATCGACAATCCGGAAGAGTCAGCGATTTTCCAGGCGTTCCCAACCGTGCTGCACAATCATGACCTGACGCATTTCATCTGCGACTACTGCCGTATCATCATCATCGGCAATGCCCGCTCGCACGAGATCGAGGCGCTGATGGACGAAGAGATCCAGACCATCAGGTCCGACAAGATGAAGGCCTATCACGCGATGGTGGCGGTGGGCGATGGCCTGCCGGCGCTCGGCATCGTCGCCGCCGTGCTCGGCGTGGTCAAGGCGATGGGCGCGCTCGACCAGTCGCCGGAAATCCTCGGCGGTCTGATCGGTGCCGCACTTGTCGGAACGTTCCTCGGCATCTTCCTGTCCTATTCGGTGGTCGGGCCGGTCGCCACCAAGATCAAGACGGTGCGCGAGAAGAAGAACCGCCTCTATATCATCGTCAAGCAGACGCTGCTGGCCTACATGAACGGCGCGCTGCCGCAGGTGGCGATCGAGTTCGGCCGCAAGACCATCTCATCTTATGAACGGCCGACGATCGACGCCGTCGAGCAGAGCACGATGAATACCGGCACCGTCGAAAAGAAGGCCGCCTGAACGATGCGCGACAGATCGGTCCCGGCACTGTCATGACCAGCCTGGGCAGTCCAGCGGAAGCGCGCTCGCTGATCATCGAGCGTCTGGTCGGCGACAGCGGCGAGGCCGCCCAGGTCATCGACGCAGGCCGCGCCATGGCCGAACGCGCCGTACCGCTGTTGCAGAAAAGCCTGACCAGCGAGCTTGGCGTTCCGGTCGTCGTCGATCTCAAAGCGATCGAGGTCAGCCGCGTTCCCGAGGCGCGTTCGCGTGCCGACGACACGTTTGCCATGACCGTGATCGGCTCGTCCGCGTCCTCCGATGCGATGACCCTGGTGATCGATGCTCCGGCGATCGCTATCATGGTCTGCACGCTGTTCGGTGGCGATCCGGATCTGCCGGTCTCGCCGATCGAACGCGATCTGTCGCAGATCGAAATCGATGTCTCGACCATGGTGTTCCAGCAGGTCGCGCAGGCCCTCAACGGATCGGGAAAGCGTTCGCTCGACCTGCGCCTGCCCGCGCCGCGAGCAATGTCCGGCACCGAGGCGAAGCGGTATGTGCTGCGCGATGGCGCGGCAATCCGCATCGTGCTTGGCATCTCGACGCCGGCCGACAGTGGCACCGTCACGGTGACGATGCCGCAGCGCGTCGTGCTGGCCAGCCGCGACGGAGCCGTGCCTGTCAGCGACGACGATCACGGCCCCAGCTGGCGCGCCCGCTTTTCGGAAGAGGTGATGCGCTCCACCGTGGCGCTCGAGGCCACGATGCCGCTGGCGCGGCTGACGCTCGGCGATCTCGCCGGTTTCGAAATCGGCGATGTCATCGAATTCGAGGAAACGGCCCAATCCCAGGCGCGTCTCAGCGCACGGGGCAAGACGCTGTTCGTATGCGAGTTCGGCAAACTGGGACAGAATTACACCGTCCGGATCAGGCATCCTTACGACGCCGGGCAGGACTTTATCGACGGGCTGATGCCGGCTGCCGCCGGACGCGCCTGAGCATTTGGAGACGATCATGGCCAAAACCAAGGCGGAAGCCGACCTCGACCAGCCGGACGAGCAGCTCGACCGTGCCATCGAAGAGTTGCGCGGTGTCCTGCATGAAGAGGAGCAACGCCCCGATGCGGCGTTCAGGGCGGCCTCATCAGCCAATTCCAGCGTGATCATGAACATCCCCGTTGATGTCCAGATCATCCTCGGCAGCACCGAGATGCCGGTCTCCGATCTGATGGCGCTGCAAAAAGGGTCGACCGTGGCGCTCAATCGCCGCATCGGGGAACCTGTCGACGTCGTGGTCAACGGCCGCAAGATCGCGCGCGGCGAGATCACCGTGCTGGAAAGCGATCCGTCGCGTTTCGGCATCAGGCTGACCGAAATCATCGCCGGCACGAAGGGCGCCTAGACATGGTTTGCTGGGCTTGCCGGTGGCAGCGGAGGCGAGTGGCATGACGACGCCGGTGACCTTGACCCGCGCGCAGAAGGCGGCCGCCATACTTGTGGCTATGGGCAAGCCGTCGGCCAGCCGCCTGCTGAAATTCTTCAAGCAGGAAGAACTGAAGGCGCTGATCGAGGGCGCCCGCCTGCTGCGGACGATTCCGCAAAGCGATCTCGAACGTATCGTCGCCGAGTTCGAGGCCGAGTTCACCGAAGGGGCGGGATTGCTCGATTCCGCCGACAGGATGGACACCATCCTCAATGAATCGCTCTCGCCCGAAGAGATGAGCGCGATCATGGGCGACAAGAAATTCGAGGTCGCACCGGAAGGTCCGCCGCCGATCTGGCCCGAGCTCGAAAAGCTCGAACCGGCGCGGCTTGGCGCCTTCCTGGCCGGTGAGCATCCGCAGACGGCGGCCATGGTGTTGTCGAAGCTGGCGCCGCAGGTGGCGGCCAACGTGCTGTTGACACTGACCAAACCGATGCGTGGAGAAATCATCAAGCGCATGGTGACGATGGCCAATGTTCCCGACGCTGCCGCCAGGATCGTCGAAAACCGGCTTCGCACCAGCGTGCTGGCGGAAACCTCGACCAAGGACACCTCGGCCGGGCAGGCGCGTGTCGCCAGCGTTCTCAACGAACTCGACAAGCCGCTGCTTGAGGAGGTCATGCAGGATCTGGAAGCCGCCGGCACGCCCGATCTCGACGGTGTGAGGGCCCGGCTGTTTGCTTTCGACGACTTGCCGCTGCTCACCCAGAAAGCGCGGGTGCTGCTGTTCGACGGGCTGTCGACGGAGCTGGTCACGCTGGCCCTGCGCGGTACTTCGGCCGCACTCGCGGAATCGGTGCTGTCGGCCATCGGCGCCCGCTCGCGGCGCATGATCGAAGCCGAACTCGGGCAGGGCTCGGACGGGGTCCCTCTCGCCGACATCACAGCGGCCCGCAAGACGATCGTTACGACGACGATCCGGCTGTCGCGCGAAGGCGCCTTCGAACTACCCTCGACCCAAGACGCCGCCTAAGACCGCGCCATGGCTGACGCGGTCGACAAAGATTCGAAAACCGAAGAGGCGACGGAAAAGAAGATCCGCGACACCATCGAACAGGGCAAACTGCCCCATTCGCGGGAGACAGCGCTCCTTGCCTCGTTCGTTGCCATACTGGTGTTCACCGTCTTCTACGCCAAGGATGCGATCATCGATCTCGGCATGTTCCTGTCGATGTTCCTGGAGAAGCCGGAAGCCTGGCCGATGGACACCGAGACCGACGTCATCGCGCTCTACAAGATCGTCCTCCTCGAGGTTGGCCGCGCCGTCCTGAGCCTGATGGTGCTGCTGACCGTCGCCGGCATCGGCGCCTCGGTGTTCCAGAACATGCCGCAATTCGTAGGCGAGCGGATCCGGCCGCAACTCTCGCGCATTTCGATCGCCAAGGGGTGGAACAGGCTGTTCGGCATCCAGGGTTGGGTCGAGTTCCTGAAGTCACTCGGCAAGGTCGGGTTTGCCATCGTCGTGCTGAGCTTCACGCTATCGGAAGACCACCGAAAGCTGCTCGCCGGGATGATCACAAATCCGGTCGCCTTCGGTCTCGTCATCCGCGGCATCGCCGTCGACATCCTGGTGGCGATCGTCTTCGTCATGGGGCTGATCTCGGCAATCGACATCGTCTGGTCGCGCTTCCACTGGAAGCAGGATCTGCGCATGAGCAAGCAGGAGGTCAAGGACGAGTTCAAACAGTCCGAGGGCGACCCGATCGTCAAGTCGCGGCTGCGCTCGCTGGCGCGCGACCGGGCGCGCAAGCGGATGATGACGGCGGTGCCGCGCGCGACGCTGATCATCGCCAACCCAACGCACTTCTCGATCGCGCTGAAATATGTGCGCGACGAGGACTCGGCACCCATGGTGCTGGCCAAGGGCCAAGATCTGGTGGCGCTGAAAATCCGCGAGATCGCGCGGGAACACAACATCCCGGTCTTCGAGGACGTGGCGCTCGCCCGCTCCATGTACAAGCAAGTTTCGGTCGATAGTGTGATCCCGTCACAATTCTACCAGGCCGTCGCCGAACTGGTGCGGATCGTCTACTCGAAAAAGGCTGAGCGCAGACAGATTTCATGAACCGGCAACCGCACGCAAAATCTCGCGAGATCATCGTCGCCAGCGCCATCGAGCAGGTGGTGGGGGAACTCAGGCTGATCGATGTCGCCGACTACATCGCCTTTATCCGGCTGGAGCATTTCGCGTGCCTGTCGGACCTGGTCGATTCAGCGGTCGAGTTATTCTTCATGCCGGGCACTCTGCGGCTCGGCCATGGTGGTGAGGCGCATGTCGACTGGAGCGGCAGCCCGCGCATCGTGCTCGATCTGGAACTGAGGCCGCCCGGCGTCACCGTCTATTTCCAGCTGACGCTGAGCGAGCTCGGCGCTTCGGTGGCGGTCAACTACGTGTCGTTCGAGAAGCCGGGCGAAGACCCGGAGCACAATACGGCGCTGCTCGAGGCGGTGATCGAAGAGGCGCGTATCCGCAAGGTCGAGCCGCTCGCCTATCGCTGACCGTCGGTCGCTTTCGAAGCGCTGCCGAATTCCCCTATTCGATCAAGCCCAGCCGCAGCGCCTTGGCAACGGCCTGGTTGCGATTGACGGCGTTGAGCTTCTGGGTCGACTGGGTCAGGTACTGGTTGGCGGTGTGCACCGACAGTTTCAGGAGTCGCGCGATCTCCTCGCTGGTGTTGCCGTTGGCGGTCAGCTTCAGGCATTCGAGTTCGCGCTTGGAGATTGCGCGCATGCGGCCGGCATCGCCCGGACGGATGCGGGCTACGGCGGCGAACAGCGAAAAGCAGCGGGCGTGTATTTCGTAGAGCGCATCCTGCTGCAAGGTCATCTCCGAGCCCAGGAACACGACAAGGCCGCATTGGCCGCGGTCGGCGTGCACGGGAAAAGCGATGCCGCTGGTTCCGGGCGCCAGCGCCGGCATCCGCTCGGTCCAGGCGAGATTGCCAAGCAGCTCCGCCATGGCGGCGACGCCGTCATCCGTCCACCAGCGCGGTTCGGTCGAGAGGCGGGTGTGGCGCACGATCTCCTCGCCGTTGGCGCCTGAGATGAACTTGGTGGCCACGGCAATGCCGGGATAGTCGGAATCAAAGCATGGCACGAGCCGCGCCCGCTCGGGCGAGGGGCTTACGAAGAAGAGGCCGAAAGCCGAGGCATTCATGTCAACGGCGATCCAGCGGCAGCGGCGCACGGCATCGGGAATGGTGACGGCGTGATGGGTTTCGGAGCCAAGGGTGAAGGCCCCGAACGGGTTGCGCTGCTCGTTGAAAAGGGCTTCGGCCGTTTCCTTGATATCGGCGTGTTTCAAATGATGCCGCTCCTGATCGCCGTGGCGATGGCCATCGCGCGGTTGCTGGCCGCGAATTTCTGGATGGCGTGGGTGATGTAGCTGTTGACGGTGTTGGAGGAGACGCCAAGTATGACGGCGACCTCGTCGGTGGTCTTGCCTTCGGAAACCCAGAACAGGCATTCGCGCTCGCGATCCGATAGCGGATCCTGCATGGCGGCGGCGGCAATCAGTTGCGGGATGTGCGAGAGCGCGTAGCAGCATTTCAGTTGCGCCCGCATCAACGCTGGCTGGTCGATGCTGCCGGCGGTCGCCGCAGAGAACAGGGCGAACAGGCGCTGGCGACCGACATTAAGGCGCAGCGAATAGATCTCGGCATGGCCGAGAACGTCGAGAAGTCGGGCTTCCTCGCCGGTGACCAATCCGTCTGCTTCAGGTGCCCGGGATGCCACCAGCGGCTGTGGGCGGATGCCCGGCGCGACGGTGAGCGCGCCTTGCGCAAGCCCGGCGATCAGCCGCTTGCCGATCAGTTCGATGGCATCGAAAATCCAGTTGGAGGAGACGATGCGCGCATCGTTGCGGTCCTGGTCGTGGACAATGGCGACCAACATGTAGCTGTCGGCGCCGATCTCGGCGGTCAGTTGCATGAAAAAGCTGGTGAGATCGCCGCGCGACGTCAGGCGCGAGCCCAATGTGTCGGAGTGAAGAAGTGCGGCGGGACTGCTCATTCTTGTTGCTTTTGGCCGGAATCGTTTCTGCTGTCCGGATGCTGGAAGCCAGCCGCCGAACCCGAATACGCATTACTTTGACGAAGACACACGCGTGGCGCAGGGCTGCGCCGAACCAAATCCCGAATCCATTCAGGGAACGCGAAGCCGTCCGCGTCTGGTGCCGGAAAAGCTCCGGAACAAGAGACTTTGGGTGGTCGCCGCGCCCCCCGAGGACCGGCTGATTCGGGTCTAATCTACCCGCAGTTGAATCTGACATCAAACGCGATTTGACAAAATCGAATCCGATGGACTCAGGTGCGACTCAGAGGTCGGTTTTCGCGCCTTGGACAGAAGACCGGGACGCGAAAGTCTTCGCCGGCCATCTCGGCGGCTGGTCGATTTCTCCAGGCTCGGGAGCATTGAACAGATGGGCGCGCCGGTTGCTGTGCCGAAGGCTGGTGCCTTGGCCCGATAGTGGGAACCGGGCGATGTTGCCACCCGATCCCGGCGGTCCTTTGCTTATGCCTGTCGTTGTCCCAAAATCGCTGGATGCTCGTGGACGACAGGCATTTACCGATCCTCGAACCCGGTCAGCACGCCGACGGCGTTGACGCCGATCTCCTCAACGGCATAGCCGCCTTCCATGACGAACAGCGTCGGCAGGTCGAGCCTGGCGATGCGGCGGCCGATCTTGGGATAATCGGAGGTCTTCAGCTTGAACTGGCTGATCGGGTCCTTCTCGAACGTATCGACACCCAGCGAGACGATGACGACATCCGGTGCATAAGCGATGAGCCTGGCGCAGGCATCTTCGAGCGAGGCGTTCCATGCATCCCAGTCGGTGCCGAAGGGCATCGGATAGTTGATGTTGAAGCCTTCGCCTTCGCCGGCGCCGCGTTCGTCGGCATGGCCGAGGAAGAACGGGTACTCGACCATCGGATCGCCATGCAGATTGAGCACCTGGACGTCGGCACGGTCATAGAAGATCTCCTGCGTGCCGTTGCCGTGGTGATAGTCGACATCGAGGATCGAGATGCGTTTGGCGCCCTGGTCGCGGAACCATTGCGCGGCGACGGCGGCGTTGTTGATGTAGCAATAGCCGCCCATGAAGCCAGCCCCGGCATGGTGGCCGGGCGGACGGCAGAGCGCGAAGGCGGAAGCCTCGCCATCCTTGACCAGGCCGGCGGCGGTCAGCGCCACGTCGTGGGAAGACTTGATCGCCGCCCATGTGCCTTCGACGAAGGTGGCGCCGGCATCGAAGGAATAATAGCCGAGCAGGGCGTCGATGCGTTTTGGCGGCACGTCGCCGCGCAGGCCGCGCGTCGGCCAGGTGAAGGGCATCGCCGTGCCCGTGAGGCCTGCTTCCAGCCATTGCGGCCAGACTGTCGGGAGGAAGTCGATATAGTCCGATTTGTGGATGCGCTTGGCGGCGGCGAGATCATGTTCGTGCGGCGCGATGATGGGACCGAGTTTCTCGCTTTCGACCCGCGCCTTGATGAATTCGGCCCGCGACGGCTTTTCGAAACCCGGCACGATGGCTGATGTGACCAGTTCCATTTGACCGGCATGGCCGGCGTGAAGGGGGGAGAAAACAGTCTTCATAAATTCCTCTCGAAGTGTGAAATCAGTCAAGATTCAAGATTGAGATAAGGGCTCACCAGAGCGAGCCACATTCTTTCCACATCGTCCTCGATGAGGTCGTATGTCTTGCGGTCTCTTTTCAGCCCGACAAGCCGGCAGGCGTGCCCGACGTCCATCATCAGCACGCCGAGCCGGCTGGCGATCTTGTCTTCAAGCGCCGGGTTCACATGCTGCAGCCATGCGGCGTAGAGGGCGATGATCTGCTCGTCATATTCGTTCTGGATCGGCCTGAGGTCGGCGTTGCCTGAAATGGCCTCGATCACCGGCATCAGGCTGGCGTTTTCGAGGTAGAGTCTGGACGTGTCGATGAAGAGCTTGCGCACTTCGCGCCGAAACTCTTCACGGTTGGTGGGCGGGGCGACCTTGATACGCTTGGCGATCACCTCGGGGAAGGATGACAGCCAGCGCCGGGCGAGGTCCAGAAGAATGGCTTCCTTGTTGGGGAAGTATTGGTAGATCGAACCAACCGACAAGCCTGCGCGCTGCGCAATGGCGAGCGTCGTCGGCGTCTTGGTTCCTTGCTCGCGCGTCAAGACCAGCGCTGCGTCGAGAATCCGGTCGACCACCTTGCTGGAGCGTTGTTGCCGCGGCTGTTTGCGCGGTTCGAGCGCTATCCTGGTTTTGCGGTCGAGACTGCGCTTCACGGCTTGATGTCCTCGTTCCCCGCCCGGTCTCAACATGGTGGGAGCTTGCTGTCCACAATACATTCCAGATTCGGTATGTTGACAAACGCGAATAATCAGTCGCATTCTTTATCCACGCTGCCTCTTGGGATCACAAGGGGAATTTCCAAGACAGCGCGCTGGCATTCTTTTTCGTCCCATGGCGCCGCTCCGGTGGAGTGGCAGGTCGTTGGACAAGAGGTTGTCGGTCTCAGTCAGTCGTCAAAAGCGCGGAGTCGCGATGTCTGTCACAGGTGCGGGTCACAATGCGGATCTGATCGTCATCAATGGTCGTGTACTGACCATCGACGACGACAATCCCACCGCCGAGGCCGTCGCCGTCAAGGACGGCGCAATCATCGCCATCGGCAGCCGCGCCTCCATCGAAGAGTTCAAGGGACCGGCCACCAAGGTAATCGACGCCAAGGACGGCTCCGTTCTGCCGGGTTTCATCGAAGCCCACATGCATCTGTTTTCGGGCGGGGCTGAGCTTGCCCACCTTCAACTCACCGGTATCCATGGCTTCGAGGCGCTGCAGAAGGCGATCCGCGACTATGCGCCGACCCGGCCCGACGCCAAGATGCTGGTCGGCCAGGGCGTCGACTACACCGTGCTCGGCAGCGAGCGCGTGACGCGCCATCACCTCGACGCCATTTTGCCCGATCGCCCGTTCTGCATGGCGGCGCCCGACCATCACACCATGTGGGCCAACACCAAGGCGCTGGAAATGGCCGGCATCCTGCAGGGGCGCACGCTCGGGCCGGGCAATGAGATCGTCATGGGCGACGACGGACTGGCTGCGGGTGAATTGCGCGAAGGCGAAGCCTTTGGCCCGGTGCTCGACCTTGCCGGCGAAGGTCGGGTGCGGCTGGGGCTGTCGACCGGCGGCGAGCCGGACCCGATGCCGACCTCGGCCGAGCGGGACGCCGACCGCGACATCATGCGGCGCGGGCTCGCCTGGTGCGCCCGCCACGGCATCACCTCGATCCAGAACATGGACGGCAATCTCTATCAGCTCGAGCTGCTGGCCGAGATCGAAGCCGAGGAAGGCTTGCCCTGCCGCGTCAAGATCCCGTTCCACTACAAGAATTTCATGACGCTCGACATGCTCGACAAGGCGTCCGATATGGCCGAACGCTACAACAGCGAATGGCTGTCGTCGGGCATGGTCAAGGTGTTCTACGACGGCGTTCTCGATTCCTGGACCGCTGTCATGGTCGAGCCCTATGCCGACCGCCCGGACTGGGTTGGCGAGCCGCTGTTCACGCCGCAACAATTCATCGATCTGGCCGTCGCAGTCGACAGACGCGGGTTGCAGATCGCCGTGCACTCGATCGGCGACGGCGCGGTGCGCGCGGTGCTCGACGGTTATGAGGCGGCGCAGAAGGCGAACGGCAAGCGCGACAGCCGTCACCGGGTCGAGCACATCGAGGTCACCACCACTTCGGACGTGCCGCGTTTCGCCGAACTCGGCGTCATTGCCTCCATGCAACCGCCGCATCCGCCCGGCGCCATGGATTTTCCGTTGGAGCCGACGGTGTCGCGCATCGGGCCGGCACGCTGGCCGCTGAGCTATGCCTGGCGGACCTTGAAGGATGCCGGCGCGCATGTCGTCTTCGCATCCGATTGGCCGGTGTCGCCGATCGATCCGATACTGGGCATTCAGGCGGCAGTGTTGCGCAAACCGTGGGCAGAAAGCGACCCGGACCAGAGTTTCTCACTGCATGAAGCGGTCGCCGGTTACACGATCGAGGGCGCCTACGCCGAATTCGCCGAGCACCGCAAGGGCAAGCTGAAATCAGGCTACATGGCCGATCTGGTGGTTTTGTCGATGGATATCGAGAACACCGCCCCGGCCGATCTGCACAAGGTGCGGCCGGTGACGACGATTTGCGGCGGCAAGATCACCTATCAGGCCTGACTATGGCATGGGGCTTGCAGGCCTCAAAGACTGACTGAACTGTAACCTAATGCCGGGCTTGCCAACCCACCGGCCATGTGGTCACATCGAACAGGGGAAGAGCTCCGCCAGCAAGAGCGGAGTCAACAGTGAGGCGTAATCGTGCCGGACAAACCGGATCGGAATGCGATTGAAGTAGTAAACGTCAGCAAAATTTTCGGATCAGGTGAGGGGCAGGTAGCTGCCCTCGACACGGTCTCGGTATCTATCCGCGAGAACGAATTCTTCACGTTGCTGGGGCCATCCGGCTGCGGCAAGACGACGTTGCTCAGGCTGATCGCCGGCTTCGACTTTCCAACCGCCGGTGAAATCCTGCTCTACGGCCAGGACATCGCGCCGCTGCCACCCTTCAAGCGGCCGGTCAACACCGTTTTCCAGTCCTATGCGCTGTTCCCGCACATGACGGTCGCCGACAATATCGGCTTTGGCCTGGAAATGCTGGGTAAGCCGAAGGCCGAGATCAAGGCGCGCGTCGCCGAGATGCTGAAGCTGGTCAAGATGGAGGCACTCGCCGGTCGTCGCACCAGCCAGATCTCCGGCGGCCAGCAGCAGCGCGTGGCCTTGGCCCGCGCCCTGGCGCCGCAGCCGAAGGTGCTTTTGCTCGATGAGCCGCTGTCGGCGCTTGACTACAAGCTGCGCAAGGAGATGCAGATCGAGTTGAAACGGCTGCAGCACGAGACCGGTATCACCTTCATCTTCGTCACCCACGACCAGGAAGAAGCGCTGACCATGTCAGACCGCATCGCTGTCATGTCATCGGGCAAGATCCTGCAGGTCGGTTCGCCCTGGGATATCTACGACAAGCCGGCGGAGCGCTTCGTCGCCGACTTCATCGGTGAAACCAACTTCCTCACCGCCGCCATCAGCGAGATGGCCAACGGCAAGGCGCGCGCTACGCTCAAATCCGGTGCGACCATCGAGGCGACCGTGGCCCAGGGTTTCCAGCCCAAACCCAACGCCACGGTCGTGGTTCGGCCTGAACACGCCAAGCTGACCAAGGCCAAGGGCGAACTGTCGGGGACGGTCGAAAACATCGTCTATTTCGGCACCGACACCCACATCCATGTTCATCTCGACAGTGGCGAACTCTTCACCGTACGCCAGCAGAACACGCGCAGCGCGGGCTGCGGTTTCGAGAAGGGCGACGCAGTCGGCATCCTCATCGGCAGCGATGCCGCTCAGGTCCTGAAGGACTGACGATGGCGACCGCGGAAGAAGTCGCCAAGGCAGCGGAGCGGCGCGATGTCCGGGACCGCTGGCTTTTGTCAGCGCCAGCGCTGCTGGTCATTTTCCTCGCCGCGACCGGCCCCTTGCTGATCGTGCTCGTCTACTCGTTCCTGACGCCAGGCTCCTATGGCGACGTGAAGTGGCAGTTCTCGCCGGAAGCCTGGATAGCGGTGTTTCTGGAACGCGATATCTTCGACGACACGCTTTCGATCGCCGCCGCCCACGTCACCATCTTCCTGCGCTCGATCAAGCTCTCGGTGGTGACGACGATCGCGACTTTGGTGCTTGGTTTCCCGACTGCCTATTTCATGGCGACGCGCAGCGAAAAGACGCGCGATCTCTGGCTGTTCCTGATCACCATTCCGTTCTGGACCAACCTTTTGATCCGGACCTTCGCGGTGCTGCAGATCATTCGCAACGAAGGCATCGTCAACACGATCCTGCTCAAGCTCGGCATCATCTCGGCGCCGATCCAGATACTCTACACCGACACGGCGATCCTGATCGGCATGGCCTATGTCTACCTGCCGCTGATGGTGCTGCCGATCTATGCCAGCATGGAAAAGCTCGATTTCCGGTTGGTCGAGGCGGGGTACGACCTTTACGCGTCGCGCTTCCAGGTGCTGCGGCGGATTATCTTTCCGCTGGTCAAGCCGGGCGTCATCGCCGGCTCCATACTGGTCTTCATTCCAGCGCTTGGCGCCTATGTGACACCGAGCGTTCTTGGCGGCGGCAAGAACATGATGCTGTCCAACCTGATCGAATTGCAGTTCGGGCAGGGTCGCAACTGGCCACTCGGCTCGGCGCTGTCGATCGCCGTCATGATCATCGTCATGGTGGCGCTGCTTGCCTATGTGCGCAATGCTGGCAAGTCGGGGGTGCGTCATGGCTAAGAACTTTTCCATCAAGCACCAGCCAGGATTCACCGCGATCGCCGCGACCTGCTTTATCGTGCTGTATCTGCCGATCGTCGTGCTGGTCATCTATGCCTTCAACGCGGCGAGCTCGACCTCCGAATGGGGCGGCTTTTCGCTGAAATGGTTCCAGTCGGCATGGCAGAACACGCAGGTCGTCGATGCCACGCTGCGTTCCTTCCAGATTGGCTCCATCGCGGCGGTGCTCTCCACGATCTTTGCCACCATGGCGGCGCTCGCCACCACGCGCATCGCGCCCTATCCCGGCCTCACCTTCAAATATGCGGCGATCAATCAGCCGCTGATGGTGCCCGAGATCGTCACCGGGGTGGCGCTGTTGATCTTCTTCTCGCGCATCAAGATCTTCACCGGTTATTCCGGCATCGGCTATCTGGTCGCCGCGCACACGGCGTTCTGCATTCCCTTTGCCTATCTGCCGATCCGGGCGCGACTTGAGAATATGGACCTGACGCTGGAGCGTGCCGCAGCCGACCTCTACGCGACGCCCTGGAAGGCCTTCCGGCGCATCACGCTGCCGCTTCTGTGGCCCGGCATCCTGGCCGGGCTGATGCTGGCCTTCGTCATCTCGCTCGACGACGTCGTCATCACCGAGTTCGTCAAATCAGGCGGCCAGGACACGCTGCCCACCTACATGCTCGGCCAGATCCGCCGCGGCATCACCCCCGAGATCAACGCGATATCGACCGCCTTCCTGCTGCTTTCGGTCGCGATCGTCACGTTGTTTTTCTTCGTCAGCAGGAAACGAGACTGAACCGAAAAATGGGAGTTAAAACCATGAACTGGAAGACGACAGCAACCGCCATGGGGTTGGCGTTGCTCGCCTCGACGGGCCTGGCCCGCGCCGACGGCGTGCTCAACATCTACAATTGGGGCAACTACACCAGCCCCGACGTGATCAAGAAGTTCGAGGCCAAATACAACGTCAAGGTGACCATCACCGATTACGATTCCAACGACACCGCGCTGGCCAAGGTTCGCCAGGGCGGCACCGGCTTCGACATCGCGGTGCCGTCGCAGACCTACGTGCCGATCTGGATCAAGGAAGGCCTCATCCAGGAGACCGATCCGGGCAAGATGGAAAACTTCAAGAACGTGGCGCCGGAATGGGCCAATCCCGATTTCGACCCGGGTCGCAAATACAGTGTTCCGTGGGCGTGGGGCACGATCGGCGTGGTCGTCAACACCGATGCCTACAAAGGCCCGGCCGATAGCTGGGGCATCATCTTCAACACGCCTGACGAGCTCAAAGGCAAGGTCAATGTCGTTCCGGAGATGGGCGATGTGATGTTCGCCGCGATCAAATATGTCGGCGGCCAGCAATGCACCGACGACAAGGCGGTGCTGAAGAAGGTGCGCGACCTGCTGGTGGCGGCCAAGCCGAACTGGATCGCGATGGAATACAACACCATCGAGAAGATGGGCGCCGGTGATTTCAAGGCGACCAGCGACTGGAACGGCTCGGCGCTGCGCCAGCGGCTGGCCAACCCTGCCATCCACTACAACTATCCGAAAGAAGGCTTCGGCCTGTGGAGCGACAACGTCGTCGTTCTGAAGGAAGCCAAGAACGTCGAGAACGCCAAGCTTTTCCAGAACTTCATCATGGACCCGGAAAACGCGGCAGGTCTCTCGGCCTTCCATCGCTACGCCAATGCCATCACCGGCTCGGACAAGTACATGCCAGCCGACATGAAGGACGCGCCGGAAGTCATCATTCCGGCCGCGGACAAGCCACGTGGCGAGCTGCAGAAGATGTGCTCGCCGGAGACCCAGGAAATTTACACCAAGATCTGGACCGAGTTGCAGAAATAAACTGGGTTCGACGGACCCGGCGGCACATGCCGCCGGGTCCGTTTTCATGTTCAAGGGACTCGGCCGTCATGGACTCCTATCGTAATTCCGATCCGCGGCCGCCGATCATGCAGGGCTCGCCGCCCGCCATGGTGCCGCCGAAGCTCGACTGGGACCGGCCGCCGTGGAACCGCTGGGCGTTCCAGCACATCCGTGAAATTCTGCCGACCGCCGAAGTCTGGCGCGGCAACGGCCATCGCCGCCGTCTCGAACGCGCCGAGGTCGATCTCGACGGGCTGCCCGTCGAGGACAGTAAGGGCATGCCGACAAGGCTCGCCGGGCTGCTCGACGAGACCTATACGGACGGCTTTCTGGTGCTCAAGGACGGCAAGGTCGCCTATGAGCGCTACTTCAACGGCATGGATGAGCGCACGCTGCACCTGTCGCAGTCGATGGCGAAGTCCCTTACCGGTTCGGTGTTCGGCATACTGGTTGGGCGCGGCCTGATCGATCCGGCCAGACCGGTAACCGACTATCTGCCGGAACTCGGCGTTACCGGCTGGACCGGCGCCAGCGTCCAGCATGTGCTGGACATGACCAGCGGCGTCCGTTTCTCAGAGGAATATACCGACCGCTATTCCGACATCGGCCAGGTCGATGTCGCCACCGGCTGGAAGCCGGTGCCGCCGGACAGCGATCCGGCCTTTCGCTGGCCCTCGCACATGTTCGAGCTGATCCTCGGCTTGAAGGACACGATCCGCCCGCACGGGGCTCAATTCGAATACCGCTCGATCGAGACCGACGTGCTTGCCTTCATCATGGAGCGGGTGACAGGCAAACGGCTGCCGCAGGTGGTTTCGGAAGAACTCTGGCAAAAGCTCGGCGCTGATGAAAGCGCCTGCTTTACGGTCGACAGCGCCGGCTATGCGGTGGCCGACGGTGGCTTCAACGCGACGCTGCGCGACTATGGCCGCTTCGGCCAGCTGATCCTCGACAATGGTGGCGGCGTCGTGCCGGCTGGCTGGGTCGAGGCGACCCGCAACGGCAGGCACGGGCCGGACTTCAGCCCCAGCCTGCCGGAGGGCAGCTATCGCAACCAGTTCTGGATCGAGGACCCGCACTCGCGCGCACTGATGTGCCGCGGCGTGTTCGGTCAGATGATCCATATCGACTGGAACACCGGAATGGTCGTGGTGAAGCTTTCGACCTGGCCGGATTTCGCCAATGGTGCCTATTCCATGGCGACGCTGAAAGCCGTGCACGCTATCGCAACGGCACTTCGCTGAGCCCCACAAAAAGAAACGACCCGGAAGGAAACGCCATGACCGGCAAGACCGTGTTCGAGACCCGCTATGGCTTCCGGCGCAACGAGGTGGTGCTCGCCAACTGGCGCGAGAACCCGTTCAACCGGTGGTCGTTCCAGAATCTCGGCGAACTGGTGCCGACCGCCCGCGTGGCGGCGGCGTCGGGCGTTGTCGAAACCCCCGTGCGCGATATGGGCGGCCTGCTCGGCGAGAAGGTCGCGATCGCCGGCACACCGGAGACGGTGGCTGAATTTCTCGCCCGTTCGAGCACCGACGCACTGACGGTGATGAAAGGCGGCAAGATCGTCGGCGACTGGTTCGCCCCGCATATGGACTTCGGCGCCCGCCACATCATCTTCTCGATCAGCAAGTCGGTGACAGCCATCATCGCCGGCATATTGCAAGGCGAGGGGGTGTTCGACCCGGAAGCGCCGGTGACGGCCTACATCCCTGAAGCCGCCGGCTCTGCCTATGGCGATGCGAGCGTGCGGCATGTGCTCGACATGAGCGTCAGCCTCGATTTCGAGGAGGCCTATCTTGATCCGGAGAGCGCTTTCGCCCGCTATCGCCGCGCCACGCTGTGGAATCCGGGCGGCGGCACGGAGAGCCTGCGCGAATTCATCCTGACCCTGCAACGCCTTGCCGAGCCGCATGGCCAGACCTTCCGCTACCGCTCGCCGAATTCCGACCTGCTCGGCCTGCTGCTCGAGCGCGCGTCGGGCCAGCGGTTCACCGACCTGATGCGCGAGAGGCTGTGGCTGCCGCTCGGCGCTGTCAGCGAAGCCTCGATCGGCGTCGACATGGAAGGTACGGCGCGCACGGCCGGCGGTATTTCGGTGACGCCGCGCGACCTGGCGCGTGTCGGCGAGATGATGCGGCAGGGCGGGGTGGCCAATGGCCGCCGCATCCTACCGGAAGCCTGGGTTCGCGACACGACCAGCACTGGGGGCAGTGCGGACGCCTGGCAGCGCGGTGCGATGCTGCCACTGTTTCCCAAAGGTCGTTACCGGAACAAATGGTACCAGACTGGACACGAGAACGGCGCCTATTGCGGCATCGGCATTCATGGCCAGTGGCTGTATGTCGATCCCAGGACCGAAGTGGTGATCGCCAAGATGTCGTCGCAACCCGAGCCGGTCGACGATCCGCTCGATGTCGAGATCGTCGCCTTCTTCGAGGCGCTGAGCCGGATGGTCTGATCCTCGCCTGGCCGCCACATTAGCGCGCGCTTTCCTGTGGACCCGCCGGGCTCATGGAAACGCGGCGGTTGGCGGACCGGACGTCTGCGCCTATGGTCGCCGCTCTTTGGACGAGAGCAGGTACGACATGGCATCCGACATCAAGCGCATTGCAGCCATCATCGCGGCAGAGATCAGCGCGCGGCCCGAACAGGCGGCCGCGGCGATTGAACTGCTCGATGAGGGCGCGACAGTGCCGTTCGTGGCGCGCTACCGCAAGGAAGTCACCGGCGGGCTCGACGACACGCAATTGCGCGATCTTGCCGAACGCCTTGCCTATCTGCGCGAGCTCGATGCGCGCCGCGACACCATCCTTGGCTCGATCCGCGAACAGGGCAAGCTGACCGAGGAGCTTGCAGGCAAGATCGTCGCCGCCAGCACCAAGGCGGAACTTGAGGACATCTACCTGCCCTACAAGCCCAAGCGCCGGACCAAGGCCGAGATCGCCAGGGAGCGCGGGCTGGGGCCGCTGGCCGAAGCCATCCTGGCGAACCGCTCATTGGTGCCTGCCGAACTGGCGCTGGCCTATGTCAGCGAAGAGGTGGCCGATACCAAGGCAGCGCTCGAAGGGGCGCGCGACATCCTGTCGGAACAATTCGCCGAGAATGCCGATCTGGTCGGAAAATTGCGCAGCTACATGAAGGAGCGCGCCTTCATGCGCGCCAGGGTGGTCGACGGCAAGCAGGAAGCCGGTGCGAAATTCTCCGACTATTTCGACCATGTCGAGCGCTGGGCAAATGTGCCGAGCCATCGCGCGCTGGCGATGCTGCGTGGCCGCAACGAGGAGGTGCTTTCGCTCGACATCGAGGTCGATGCCGATGATACGTCGCCGGTGAAGCCGGTCGAGCGGATGATCGCCAATGCCTATGCCATCGGAGGCAGCCTGCCGGGTGACCGCTGGCTGATGGAGGTGGCGGGCTGGACCTGGCGCATAAAACTGTCGCTGCACCTGACTCTCGACCTGATGCGCGACCTGCGCGAGCGGGCCGAGGAAGAGGCGATCCATGTGTTCGCCCGTAACCTCAAGGATTTGCTGCTGGCGGCGCCCGCCGGTTCGCGCGCCACTATGGGGCTCGACCCCGGCATCCGCACCGGCGTCAAGGTGGCGGTGGTCGACGGCACCGGCAAGGTGCTGACAACAACGACGGTCTATCCGTTTCCGCCCAGGAACGATGTGCGTGGCACGCAGGCGGAACTCGCCAAGCTCATCCGCCTGCACAAGGTCGAGCTGATTTCGATCGGCAACGGCACCGGCAGCCGCGAGACGGAAAAGCTGGTCGCCGACATGCTGTCCGACATGCCGGCGGATGGTGGTCCGAAGCCCCTGAAGGTGATCGTCAGCGAGGCCGGCGCCTCGGTCTATTCGGCATCGGCGACGGCGGCGGCGGAATTCCCCGGCCTCGACGTATCGCTGCGCGGCGCGGTGTCGATCGCCCGGCGCCTGCAGGATCCGTTGGCCGAACTGGTCAAGATCGAACCCAAATCGATTGGCGTCGGCCAGTACCAGCACGATGTCGACCAGTACCGTCTCGGCCGCTCGCTGGAAGCGGTGGTCGAGGACGCGGTCAACGCCGTTGGCGTCGACCTCAACACCGCCTCGGCGCCGCTGCTGGCGCGCGTTTCAGGTCTCGGCGCGTCTCTGGCCGACGCGATCGTCGCCCATCGCGATGCAACCGGGCCCTTCGCCAGCCGGAAGGATCTGCTCAAGGTGCCGCGGCTCGGACCGCGGGCCTTCGAACAATCCGCCGGCTTCCTGCGCATCGCCAATGGCAGCGAGCCGCTCGATGCCTCGTCGGTGCATCCGGAGGCCTATGGCGTGGCGAAGAAGATCGTCGCCGCCTGCGGGCGCGATGTGCGGTCGCTGATGGGCGATAGTGCCGCGCTGAAGGCACTCGACCCGCGCGTCTTCGTCGACGAGCGTTTCGGCCTGCCGACGGTGCGCGACATCCTGGCGGAGCTGGAAAAGCCCGGCCGCGACCCGCGCCCAGGCTTCAAGACGGCGACCTTCGCCGACGGCATCGACGACATCAAGGATCTGAAGCCCGGCATGCTGCTTGAAGGCACGGTCACCAATGTGGCCGCCTTCGGCGCCTTTGTCGATATCGGAGTGCATCAGGACGGGCTGGTGCATGTCTCGCAACTGGCCGACCGGTTCATCAAGGACGCGCATGAGGTCGTGAAGGCCGGCGATGTGGTCAAGGTGCGGGTCGTCGACGTCGACATCAAGCGCAAGCGCATCGCGCTTTCCATGCGCAAGGATGGCGGCGAGGGTGGCGCACCGCGTGGCGGGCCACGCGACAATGGCGGCGGCAGGCCGGCACCACGTTCGCCGGCACCGCAGCAACGCCAGCCGGAGCGGCCGGCACAGCAAGGCGCATTCGGTGCTGCCTTGGCGGATGCGCTGAAGCGAAAGTAGCTACCACGCCAGAACGGCCGGCTCCTTCTCGACCTGGCCCAGCAGCCAGTCGCGAAAACTGGCGACTGGCGGATGGCCGCGCTTGTCGTGTGGGACGACGAGATAGTAGGCGCTGCGGCTTTGCATGGGCCGGCCTGGCGCCGGCACCAGCTGGCCGCGCTGCAGTTCGCCTGCAATGAGGATCAGCGGCAGCAGCGCCAC
This sequence comes from Mesorhizobium sp. M0088, assembly GCF_040322895.1. Classification (NCBI taxonomy): domain Bacteria; kingdom Pseudomonadati; phylum Pseudomonadota; class Alphaproteobacteria; order Hyphomicrobiales; family Phyllobacteriaceae; genus Mesorhizobium; species Mesorhizobium sp. M0088. Next base: position 19,370 of record NZ_JAMYUI010000020.1, on the reverse strand, counting down.
GCCGAGCCCCGCCATGCAGGCCTGGGCGGCGGTGCCGAACTGCTCGAACTGCATGCCCGGTCCGGTCGGCGCGCTCAGGCCCTGATGCTCGAACCATTCGGTCCAGGCGCCAGGACGCGTCGCCATGTGCAGCAGCGGCAGGCGGCCGATATCGGCCGGTGAGGCGATGGCGCGGCCGGCGAGGAATTCGGGCGACACGACCGGCGCCACGGTTTCGCGCACCAACAGTGTCGAGTCGGCCTCGGGCCAGTCCGGCAGGCCATAGTGGATGGCGGCATCCAGCCTCTCCCTGGCGAAGTCGAAGCGGCCGACGCGGGTGACGAAGTTGATGGTGATATCGGGATTGTTTTCTACGAAATCGGGGATCATCGGCATCAGCCAGCGCGTGCCGAAGGTCGGCAGAATAGCCAGGTTCAGGATGCCGCTATGCCGATTGCTCATCAATCCAAGGGCTGCGTCACGCAACTGGCCAAGTGCTGAACGCACCGCCTCGGCGTAGATTTCGCCCGATGTCGACAGCCTGACATTGCGGCTGTCGCGTTCGAACAGCCGGCGGCCGAATTGGTCTTCAAGCGATCTGATCTGCCGGCTGACTGCGCCCTGGGTCAAATCGAGCTCCTGGGCGGCAGCGGTGAAACTGCCCAGCCGGGCCACAGCCTCGAAGGCGGCAAGGGCGCTTATGTTGGGCAAAAGGCGGCGTTGGACACTCATGACCCATTCCTAGAGCTCATTGATCGGTGAATCAATTTCGTTTGATTTTTTCGAGGCGCAGGCCGATAGAACGGGCCAACATTTTGCTTCATGCATGTCATCGTTTTGAGCGACATGCATTGGTTTGGGAGAAACGCGATGGCCGCCGACAAGAACGCATTCGTCTGGGAAGATCCGTTCCTGATCGAGGGCCAGCTTTCGGAAGACGAGCGCATGGTGCGCGACGGCGCGGCCGCCTTCGCCGCCGACAAGCTGGCGCCGCGGATCGAGGACGCCTACCTCAACGAAACTTTCGATACCGCGATCTTCCGCGAAATGGGCGAGGCCGGCCTGCTCGGCATCAACATCCCCGAGGAATTCGGCGGGCTTGGCGCGAACTACGTCACCTATGGGCTGGTCGCGCGGGAAGTCGAACGTGTCGACTCGGGTTATCGTTCGATGATGTCAGTGCAGTCGTCGCTGGTGATGTATCCGATCTACGCCTATGGCTCGGACGAACAGCGCAGGAAGTACCTGCCCAAGCTTGCCAGCGGCGAGTGGATCGGCTGTTTTGGCCTGACCGAGCCGGATGCCGGCTCCGACCCGGGCGGCATGAAGACACGCGCCGAGAGGACAGCCAACGGCTACAAGCTGTCCGGTTCGAAGATGTGGATTTCCAACGCGCCGGTCGCCGACGTGTTCGTCGTCTGGGCGAAGCTGAAGGGCGAGAACGGCAAGGACGAGATCCGTGGCTTCGTGCTGGAAAAGGGCATGAAGGGGCTTTCGGCGCCGAAGATCGGCGGCAAGCTGTCGCTGAGGGCGTCGATCACCGGCGAGGTGGTGATGGAAGGCGTCGAGGTCGGCGAAGACGCGCTGCTGCCCAACGCAAAAGGCCTTGGCGGACCGTTCGGCTGCCTCAACCGGGCTCGCTTCGGCATTTCCTGGGGCTCGATGGGCGCCGCCGAGGATTGCTGGCACCGCGCCCGCCAATACGGTCTCGATCGCAAGCAGTTCGGCAAGCCGCTGGCCGGCACGCAGCTCTACCAGAAGAAGCTGGCGGATATGCAGACCGAGATCGCGCTTGGGCTGCAGGCATCCTTGCGCGTCGGGCGGCTGCTGGATGAAGGCAAGATGGCGCCGGAAATGATCTCGATCGTCAAGCGCAACAATTGCGGCAAGGCGCTCGACATCGCCCGCCAGGCCCGCGACATGCATGGCGGCAACGGTATCCAGATCGGCTACCACGTCATGCGCCACGCGCAGAACCTGGAGACTGTCAACACCTATGAAGGCACGCATGACGTGCATGCGCTGATCCTGGGAAGGGCGCAGACGGGGATACAGGCGTTTTTCTGAGCCGGCAACCGTTGCTTAAATTAGGTGCACCGCAACATCTCTGCTTGGAGAATGGCCGCCTGATGTGTCAGGGTTCAGCGAAATCGTTTGAAACGCTGAATTCCGGGGCTCCATGGCAATTCTGGCAGCTGTCTACCACCTGACCCACTACCAGTACGACCGGCCGGTGGTTCTCGGGCCCCAGATCATCAGGCTGCAGCCGGCGCCGCATTCCCGCACCAAGGTGCTGAGCCATTCGCTCAAGGTCGAGCCGGCCAACCACTTCGTCAATCTGCAGCAGGACCCCTACGGCAACTTCCTAGCCCGCTTCGTGTTTCCGGAGCCGGTGACGGAGTTGAAGATCGAGGTCGACCTCGTCGCCGACATGACAGTCTACAATCCGTTCGATTTCTTCGTCGAGCCGTCGGCCGAGGCGTTTCCATTCGAGTATCCGGAAGAAATCCGCGACGATCTCGCCATCTATCGCACGCCGGAACCCGCGGGACCCCTGCTGTCCGCGCTGCTGAACACCATCGATCGCAGCGCTGCCAACACCGTCAATTTCCTGGTCGACCTCAATGCGCGGCTGCAGCGCGAGATCGCCTATATCGTGCGCATGGAAACCGGAGTGTTCTCGCCGGAAGAGACCTTGGCCGCGAAAAAGGGGTCATGCCGGGATTCAAGCTGGCTGCTGGTGCAGATCCTGCGCAATCTCGGCATCGCCGCGCGCTTCGTCTCCGGCTATCTGATCCAGTTGAAGCCCGATCTGATCGCGCTGGACGGTCCGCCGGGAACGGCGACAGACTTCACCGATCTGCATGCCTGGTGCGAGGTTTATCTTCCCGGCGCCGGCTGGATCGGCTTCGATCCGACCTCGGGCCTGCTCACCGGCGAGAGCCATGTGCCGCTGGCCGCCACGCCGCATTTCCGCAACGCGGCTCCCATTTCCGGCATGGCGAGCTTCGCCAATGTCGAATTCGGCTTCGAGATGCGGGTCGACCGCATCGCCGAACATCCGCGCATCACCAAGCCATTTTCGGACGAAAGCTGGCAGGCGCTCGACGCGCTGGGCAACAAGGTCGATGCAGCGCTTGCCGCCGGCGACGTGCGGCTGACCATGGGCGGCGAGCCGACTTTCGTGTCGATCGACGATTTCGAGTCGGCCGAATGGAACACCGCCGCCGTCGGTCCCACCAAGCGCGAAAAGGCGGACGAACTGATCCGTAAACTGCGCGAGCGCTTCGCGCCCGGCGGCTTTCTCCATTACGGCCAGGGCAAATGGTATCCGGGCGAAAGCCTGCCGCGCTGGACCTTTTCGCTCTACTGGCGTGCCGACGGCCAGCCGGTATGGAGCGATCCGTCCCTGATCGCACGCGAAAAGAGCGAGGCCGATATCGGCCCGAAGCAGGCCGAAAGCCTGCTCACCGCGATTGCCGGCGAACTCGGCATCGACAAGACCATGGTCAGCGAAGCCTATGAGGATCCGGCCGAATGGCTGCTCAAGGAAGGCAAGCTGCCCGACAATGTCGATCCGTCCAACTCCAGGCTGGAGGACCCGGAAGAACGCAGCCGCATGGCGAAAGTGTTCGAACGCGGGCTGACCATGCCGTCCGGCTATGTGCTGCCGGTGCAGCGCTGGAATAGCCAGGCATCGGATCCGCGCTGGCGCTCGGAAAAATGGAAGACGCGGCGCGGCCGGCTGTTCCTGGTACCCGGCGATTCACCCGTCGGCTACCGCCTGCCACTCGGCACGTTGCCCTATGTGCCGCCGGAGCAATTCCCCTACATCGTGCCGGTCGATCCGTCGCTGCCACGCGGACCGCTGCCCACGCGTGAAGCCATCCTGCCCTCGGCGGCTCCGGCTGAACTGGAAGGTGCCGACGAGATGGCGCGCCGCCAGCAAGCGGCATCGTTCACCGCTGCGACCGGCCAGCAGGACCGGGTCGAACAAGAGATCACGGAGATCGGCGGCGCGGGGCGCCCCGCGCTTTCGGTCGAGCCGCGCGATGGGCGGCTTTGCGTATTCATGCCGCCGGTCGAGGCGCTGGAAGACTATCTCGAACTGGTCGCTGCGGCCGAGAACGCGGCGAAGGCGATCGGCCTTCCCGTGCATATCGAGGGCTACGGCCCGCCTCACGATCCGCGCCTCAACGTCATCCGCGTCGCGCCTGATCCCGGCGTCATCGAAGTCAACATCCATCCTGCTTCCAACTGGCAGGATTGCGTGGCGACGACGACGGCGATCTATGAGGAAGCACGGCAGACACGGCTTGGCGCCGACAAGTTCATGATTGACGGCCGCCACACCGGCACCGGCGGCGGCAACCATGTCGTGGTCGGCGGTGCGACACCCAATGACAGCCCGTTCCTGCGAAGGCCGGACCTGCTGAAGAGCCTGGTGCTGCAATGGCAGCGTCATCCGTCGCTGTCCTATCTGTTCTCCGGCCTGTTCATCGGGCCGACCAGCCAGGCGCCACGCTTCGACGAGGCGCGTCACGACTCGCTCTACGAGCTTGAGATCGCGATGGCGCAGGTACCGCATCCGGACCGGGGCAACGCACCCTTGCCATGGCTGGTCGACCGGCTGTTCCGCAATTTGTTGACCGACGTCACCGGCAATACGCATCGTTCGGAAATCTGCATCGACAAACTGTTTTCGCCGGACGGACCGACCGGTCGGCTGGGACTGGTCGAATTCCGCGGCTTCGAGATGCCGCCCAATGCACGCATGAGCCTCGCGCAGCAACTGCTTGTCAGGGCGATCATTGCCCGTGCCTGGAAGAGCCCGCTCGATGGCCGCTTCGTGCGCTGGGGCACCTCACTGCACGATCGTTTCATGCTGCCGCATTATGTCTGGGCCGATTTCCTCGACGTGCTCGACGACCTCAAGCTCAACGGCTTCGAATTCAGGCCCGAATGGTTCGACGCCCAGCTCGAATTCCGCTTCCCGTTCTGCGGTCAGGTTCAGCAAGCCGGCATCAAGCTGGAACTGCGGCAGGCGCTCGAACCCTGGCATGTCATGGGCGAGCAAGGCGCGATCGGCGGCACCGTGCGTTTCGTCGATTCCTCGGTCGAACGGCTGCAGGTCAAGACCGAAGGGTTGAATCCGGAGCGCCACGCGATCGTCTGCAACGGCCGTATCGTGCCGATGAAGGTGACGGACAACAGAGAGGTCGCGGTGGCGGGCGTCCGCTTCAAGGCCTGGCAGCCGGCATCGGGCCTGCATCCGGCGCTGCCGGTCAACACGCCGCTGGTCTTCGACATCTATGACCGCTGGTCGGGACGTGCGGTCGGCGGCTGCGTCTACCACGTCGCCCATCCCGGCGGGCGCAATTACGACACCTTTCCGGTCAATGGCAACGAGGCGGAAGCTCGGCGGCTCGCCCGCTTCGAACCGCGCGGCCATACGCCATCCGCCTATGTGATCCGTGAAGAACAACCGGCGGAAGATTTCCCGATGACCCTTGACCTTCGGCGGCCGGCAAGACTCTGATCAGCGATGGCAAAGGGGAATCACAAGAGGGGACGCGGCAAGCCGCAGACCTACAGCCTGCTGGAGCACTACCAGCCGATCGACGGCGTCGTCGACGAGATGGTCGATGCGTCAGGCAATCCTCGCCCGGCCTGGAAGCATTTTGTCGAGGCGCTCGAGGAACTTGGCGCTGAAAAGCTCGGCCAGCGCTTTGCCCGCGCCGACCAGTATCTGCGCGATGCCGGCGTTTATTACCGCGTCTATGACAAGGCCGGTGCCAATGAGCGCGAATGGCCGCTGGCGCATGTCCCGGTTCTCATCGAGGAGAGCGAGTGGGCGGCGATCAGCGCCGGCCTCGTGCAGCGCGCCGACCTGTTCGAGGAAACCATCGCCGATATCTACGGGCCGAACCGGCTGGTCGAGAAAGGCATCCTGCCGGCGGGATTGATCGCCGCCAGCCCGGAATATTTGCGGCCTGTCGTCGGCACCAGGCCGGCCGGCGGCCACTTCCTGCATTTCTGCGCCTTCGAACTCGGCCGCGGGCCTGATGGCCGATGGTGGGTGCTGGGTGATCGCACGCAGGCGCCGTCCGGCGCCGGTTTCGCACTGGAAAACCGCGTCGCCACCACACGCGCGCTGTCCGACATCTATGGCGAGATGCATGTGCACCGCCTTGCCGGCTTTTTCCGCCGTTTTCGCGACGCGCTGATCGGCATGGCCAAGGAAACCGACGGCCGCGTCGCCATCCTGACGCCGGGGCCGCTCAACGAAACTTATTACGAGCACGCCTACATCGCCCGCTACCTCGGCATCATGCTGCTCGAAGGCGAGGATTTGACCGTCTCCGGCAGCCGGCTGATGGTGCGCACAGTTTCCGGCCTGATGCCGATCAGCGTGTTGTGGCGGCGGCTCGACGCCGCCTTCGCCGATCCGCTCGAACTGCGCGCGGATTCGCAGATCGGCACGCCGGGCCTGGTCGAGGCGATCCGCCAGGGCGCGGTTGCTACCGTCAACGCGCTGGGCTCCGGCCTGATGGAGACGCGCGCGCTGCTTGCCTTCCTGCCCAAGATTTCACGGGCCTTGCGGGGCGAGGAATTGCTGCTGCCAAGCGTCGCGACATGGTGGTGCGGGCAAGCAACCGAACGCGCGCATGTGCTGGCCAACATCGATCGCATGGTGATCGGGCCGGCGCTGTCGACGAGGCTTGCCTTCGAGGACGACGATTCAACGAAGCTAGGCTCGGCTCTGTCGGCCGGGGAGCGGGCGGAACTGGTGGCGCGCATTGAACGTGATGGCGGCGATTTCGTCGGCCAGGAAGCGGTGACGCTTTCGACGACGCCCGTCTATGTCGGCGGCTGGCTGGAGCCGCGGCCAGCCAGCCTGCGCGTCTACCTGGCGCGAACGCCGGAGGGCTGGACGGTGATGCCGGGCGGTTTTGCCCGTATCGGCCTGTCGCTCGACCCGACGGCGATCGCCATGCAGCGTGGCGGCCAGGCGGCGGATGTCTGGGTTGTCAGCGACAAACCGGTGGAGCGCGAGACGCTGCTGCCGCAAGAAGGCGACAGTTTCAGCCGCACCAGGCCCGGCAGCCTGCCCAGTCGCGCGGCGGAGAACCTGACCTGGCTCGGCCGCTATATCGAGCGCTCGGAAGACACGGTGCGTATCCTGCGCGCCTACCATGTGCGGCTGGCCGAAACCTCCGACCCGGATATGCCGCTGCTCGCCGACATCAGGGATTATCTCGAACCTTTCGGCATCGATGTGGAGACGGCGATCCCGTCAGGGCTGATCGGCACGCTGGATAGTGCGGTCTACAGCGCCGGGCAGATCCGCGACCGCTTCTCGCCCGATGGCTGGCTGGCGCTGAAGGACCTGTCGAAAACCATCCATCAGTTCGCAACGACGGTCGCGCCCGGCGACGACGCGACCCGGGCGATGACGGTCATCCTGCGCAAGCTCGCCGGCTTTTCCGGCCTGCTGCACGAGAACATGTACCGCTTCGCCGGTTGGCGCTTCCTCGAGATCGGCCGCCGGCTGGAGCGCGGTATCCAGATCTCCCGCACGCTGTCGCGGCTGACCAGCGCCAAGGCGCCGGACGGCGCGCTGGACATGATGCTGGAGATCGGCGACAGCGTGATGACCCATCGCCGCCAATATCCGGTGCAGGCCGGTCGGCGCACGGTGATCGACCTGCTGGCGCTCGATCCGCTCAATCCGCGCTCCATCCTGTTCCAACTCGAAAGGCTGAAGGCCGAAATCGGCCTGTTGCCGTCGCTCGGCGGGGAGGGACAAATGTCGCCGGCGGCGAAGGAAATCCTGCAGCTCAACACCCAGATCGCCATCAAGGAGCCTTCGGATATGACGGCAAAGGCGCTGGACGACCTCGCCTTTGAAATCGGCGGCCTCTACAACAGCCTCGCCAAAGCCTATTTCGGCTAAGCAGGTTCCGCAAAACTGTCGCACGGTTTTGCGACAAGAACCTGCGCAAAGGCAGAAAAATAGAACATGCTCTACGACATCAGGCTTCATCTGCATTACGATTACGCTGCAGCGGCCGGCGGCGGTCGTCATCAGGTGCGCGTACTGCCGTCGACGATATCAGGCGTGCAGCGTGTCATCGCCGCATCCCTGTCCTTTGCGCCGGCACCCAACGAACGTTCCGACTTTTCCGATTTCTTCGGCAACAACGTCACCTCGATCGCCTTTCGCGACGCGCATGACGCGCTCGACATCAGGATGAGCGCCCGCGTGTCGGTGTCTCGGCCCGAGCCCGGGCTCGACGTGTCGCCCGATATCGCCCGGCTGAGGCAAGAACTCGCCGCGATGCGGTCTCTGGCACCTGATGCACCGCACCACTTCCTGACGGCCAGCACCCATGCCGGCATCGACGATGCGATCACCGCTTACGCACGCGACAGCATCGCCGGCTCTGCCGCCGGCACGGCCGTGAGCCTGTGCAATCGCATCCATCGCGATTTCACCTATGACGGCGAAGCGACAACGGTGCGGACCCGGGCCAGTGATGCCTTCAAGTTGAAGCGCGGCGTTTGCCAGGACTTTTCACACATCATGATCGCCGGCCTGCGCGGGCTCGGTATTCCGGCCGGCTATGTCAGCGGCTTCTTGCGCACCATCCCGCCGAAGGGCAAGCCCCGGCTGGAAGGCGCCGATGCGATGCATGCCTGGGTCAAGGTCTGGTGCGGGCGCGATGCGGGCTGGCAGGAATTCGATCCGACCAACGGCATGCGGGCCAGCAACGACCATATCACCGTCGGCCACGGCCGCGACTATTCGGACGTGGCGCCGATCGTCGGCGTGCTCAAGACCACGGGGGGACAGGTTGGCGAGCAAGCTGTCGACGTCATTCCGGTCGTGCTCGAAAGAGCCTGAAGCAGGTCGTACACGCAGCGGTATTTGCGCCGCAATTCGGGATGGACAAGACTGCTTCTCAAATACCGATGCGGCCGCTAGTCTGTATTCGTTTCGGGGTGACGGTAGTTGTATCCTCAAGCGCATGGCGCGAGGTTTTGTAATTGAGAGCAATCAGCGTCGTCATTCCTGCCTGTAACGCGGCGGCGACCATTGCTGCAACGCTGGCATCGCTACGCAGCGAGGCCGAGATCATCGGCGAGATATTGCTGGTCGACGATGCGTCGACCGATGGCACGGCAACCATCGCGCGGGAGGCCGCGGCACAACTCTCGTTGCCGCTGCGCGTGCTGTCGGCCAAATGCCGCGATGCAGGCGGTGCCCGCAATGTGGCGCTGGCCGAAGCGGTCTATTCCTGGGTCTACCTGATCGATGCCGACGACCTGCATCTGCGGGGCGGGTTGCGCGCACTGCTCCGCAAGGCTCAGGAGCGGCCGGAGGCCGACATGATCGTGGGTGCCTACCGGCGACGGGTGAACGGCCAGGACCGGCAGATCAAGATGCCGAACGGCTATCAGGCTGCGTGCCTGGCAAATGCCTCGGCCTATGTGAAAGGCGATATACGTTCGGTCGCCGTGGGCAGCGTTCTGGCATCGCGGACCCTGATCGGCGAGACGCGGTTCCCCATCGGAATGGCCTATGACGAGGACACGCTGTTCTGGGCACGGCTGATGAGCAAGGCATCGCTCGCCATGGTCTCGCAACCTGTCATGGTCTATGAGGTTTCGCCGGTACGTTCCGATGACCGCTTTGCCCTCAACCCGGTGCGGCGCTTTCTGGACTGGCGCCGGGAACTGCGCACACTCACCGACTGCAACATCCCGTTGTCGGCGCTCAAGGCCAGGGAAGGGCTTGTCGCCCTCAAGATCGCCCGGGTCCACTATGCGCGCGGCGACCTGGGCACCGCGGCGCGCTTCCTGGCGGTAGCCGCGGCCGCGCCGAAGCGGCGCTCAGAAGCTTGGCGCTGCCTGCGCTACAGGTTCAAGCTCGCGGCGCGGCGGCGTTTGTCCGCGCCGCCGATCAAGCTGCAAGGCGCTCTGTAGGCGCCAGCCACCGCGATATCGGCGCGAGGCGCTTTTCGGACGGCGGGTGGAACCAGCGGTCGGCCAGTGGCTTATCTACGGAATTCGCGTGGAGCCGACATGTTGCAAAAATCCGGATTGTCGCCCAGCCGACCGGCTGGCGAGGACGCTGTATCGCCAGATGGTGCGCCCAAAAACGGGGCACAAAGCTCGGCCGACCATGCGTCGCTTAGCTATGTCAGCGATGCCGAGCCCGGTATCCGACGGCTAAAGACGGGCAAGGGGTTTTCCTACCAGGGGCCGGACGGAGGGACAGTTTCGGACACTACCAGGGCCCGCATCGAGGCGATCGTCATTCCGCCGGCCTGGACGGATGTGTGGATTTCGCCGGACGCGGACGGCCATATCCAGGCAACCGGCAGGGACCAGCGCGGACGCAAGCAATATCGCTATCATCCGCAATGGGCCGAAGAGCGCGATGGTGCCAAATATTCGAGCCTGGTTGCTTTCGCCGAGAGCCTGCCGGACCTGCGGCACAGGATCGACAGCGATCTGCGCCGTCGTGGCCTGCCGTTCGAGCGTGTCGTCGCCGCGGTCGTCTGGCTGCTCGATAACACGATGATCCGGGTCGGCAATGCCGCCTACGCCCGCGACAACAAGAGTTTCGGGCTGACCACGTTGCGCGACCGGCATGTGGATATTGTCGGTTCAAGCCTGCGCTTTGCCTTCAAGGGCAAGTCGGGCAAGGAGTGGAAGCTGAAGCTGGTCGACCGCCGCATCGCCAGGATTGTGCGCGGCGCACAGGACCTGCCAGGCCAGAAGCTGTTCCAGTATCTCGATGAGGACGGCAACAGGCGGCCGGTCCGCTCCGAGGACGTCAACCGCTATATCCGTGAGGCGGTCGGTGACGCCTTCAGTTCGAAGCATTTCCGCACCTGGGGCGGCACCATTCACGCCGCGTCGCTGTTTGCCCAAACGGAACTGCCGCAAAGCCAGGCACAGCGAAACAGGGCGATGAACAGCGTCATCGACAAGGTTGCCGAGCGGCTGGGCAATACGCGCGCCGTCTGCCGCAAATGCTATATCCATCCGCGGGTCTTCGAAGCGTGGTCCGAGGGGCGGTTGCTGAATGAAATGGCACAAGCCAACAAACGCAAACGCTCCATCGATGGTCTCGATGACGAGGAAGCTCTCGTGCTGCGATGGCTGAAACTGGGAGAAAGCTGACCGGCGCGGCTGGCCGTGGCCAAATCCGTCTACATCTGGATTTTTTTATCGACGTCGTGTCGGGATCGGTCTTACTGTTTCGTCCTTTGACAGAGAAAAGGACCCGCCATGCTCTACGCAATCCTCTGCTATGCCTCCGAAGATGTCGTCTGCTCCTGGAGCAAGGCACAGGACGACGAGGTCATGGCCAATCTCCTCGACGTTCAGGACAAGTACGCCAAGGCTGGTCGGCTCGGCCCGGTGGCACGGCTTCTGCCGACGACCGCCGCGACGACCCTGAGAAAGGTCAAGGGCGAATCGGTCGTCATCGACGGGCCGTTCGCCGAGACCAAGGAACAGTTCCTCGGCTTCTACACGCTCGAATGCGCCGATCTCGACGAGGCGGTGGAGTTCGCCCGCGAGCTTTCCGAAGTCAACCCGAGCGGCGGCTCCTATGAGATCCGGCCGGTCTCGATCTTCAATCCCGCCAAGGTTTCCGCATGACCGAAATGGCCTGGATCAGCTCCGCGATCAGCGCCGCCCGCCCGCAGGCGATGGGTGCGCTGCTGCGTTATTTCCGCGATCTCGATACGGCGGAGGAAGCTTTCCAGGACGCGTGCCTCAGGGCGCTGAAGAACTGGCCGCAGAACGGGCCGCCGCGCGACCCGGCGGCGTGGCTGATCTTCGTCGGCCGCAACAGCGGCATCGATGCGGTGCGCAAGCGCGCCAAGCAGGCGCCGATGCCGGAGGAAGACCAGGTTTCGGATCTGGAGGACGCCGAGAGCGATATCGCCGAGCGGCTGGACGGGGCGCACTACCGCGACGACATATTGCGGCTGCTGTTCATCTGCTGCCATCCTGATCTGCCGGCAACGCAGCAGATCGCGGTGGCGCTGCGCATCGTCTCCGGTCTTACGGTCAAGCAGATCGCGCGCGCCTTCCTGGTTGGCGAAAGCGCCATGGAGCAGCGCATCACTCGCGCCAAGGCGCGCATTGCGGACGCCGGCGTGCCGTTCGAGACGCCGGGCGCGGTCGAGCGGTCGGAACGCCTCGCCGCCGTCGCCGCCATGGTCTACTTGGTCTTCAACGAGGGCTATTCGACCAACAGCGGCGAGGCGCCGGCCCGCGCACCGCTGTGCGAGGAGGCGATCCGGCTGGCACGGCTCCTGCTGCGGTTGTTCCAGACCGAGCCGGAGATCATGGGGCTGACGGCGCTGTTGCTTCTGCAGCATGCGCGCGCACCGGCCCGTTTCGACGAGAGCGGCGAGATCGTGCTGCTCGAAGACCAGGATCGCAGCCTGTGGAGCCGCAAGATGATCGATGAGGGGCTGGCGCTGGTCGACAAGGCGCTACGCCATCGCAAGCCCGGCCCCTACCAGGTGCAAGCGGCGATTGCCGCACTGCACGCGCGGGCCGAAAAGGCGGAGGATACCGACTGGAACGAGATCGATCTGCTCTATCGCTTGCTGGAGCAGATGCAGCCGTCGCCGGTGGTCACGCTCAACCGGGCTGTCGCGGTCTCGAAGGTGCGTGGACCGGCAGAGGCGCTGGCCATGATCGAGCCGCTGGAAGAACGGCTTTCCGGCTATTTCCATTTTTTCGGCCTCAAGGGGGGCCTCTTGATGCAACTCGACCGGGGGGACGAGGCGCGCGTCGCCTTCGACCGCGCCATAGCGCTTGCTAACACGGCGGCGGAAGCGGCACATATCCGCATGCATATCGACCGGCTGATCAGGGACGGTGCGGTACGCCCACCGGCCAAGAAGGCAAACTGAGCGCCATCTGCCCCATCTGGCTCAATCGTGCAGTTTGGGCTTAGACCATGCCGGGGTGGTGATTTTCCCTTGAAACGAGTAATGCCACGCGATGATCGTGCCTGAGGTGCCTTTGTGCACGCGGGCAGCATGACGCCAGGCTTTGACCGGCATGCCTTTTGTGCATGTCGTTGTCCCAAAACCGCGGGGCACTTTTGGGCGACATGCATTATGAGCGACTGGATCTGAAAGGGACAAGAATGACGATAGGCAAGGAAACGACCGAACTGCTGGCGAAACTGGGTGTGGCCAAGGAGACGCTTGTCGGCGGCGACCTGATCGTGCGCAGCCCGGTGACGGGCGAGCAGATCGCGGCGCTGAGGACGATCTCGCCGGCCGAAGCGGCTAAGATCATTGATGCCGCGCACAAGGCCTTCCAAGCCTGGCGCATGGTGCCAGGCCCGCGGCGTGGCGAACTGGTGCGGCTGCTGGGCGAGGAGCTGCGTACGCACAAGGCCGAGCTTGGCCGGCTGGTCTCGATCGAGGTCGGCAAGATCCCGTCCGAGGGCCTCGGCGAAGTGCAGGAGATGATCGACATCTGCGATTTCGCCGTAGGCCTCTCCCGGCAATTGTACGGCCTGACCATCGCCACCGAGCGCCCGGGCCATCGGATGATGGAAACCTGGCATCCGCTCGGCGTCGTCGGCGTCATTTCCGCCTTCAACTTCCCGGTGGCTGTGTGGTCGTGGAATGCCGCCCTGGCACTGGTCTGCGGCGACGCAGTGGTGTGGAAGCCGTCGGAAAAGACGCCGCTGACCGCACTTGCTTGCGAAGCCATCTTCAAACGTGCGGTCAAGCGCTTCGGCGCGGACGCACCTGATGGCCTGGCGCCGGTGCTGATCGGCGACCGCGCCGTCGGCGAGATCCTGGTCGATCACCCCAAAGTGCCGCTGGTTTCGGCAACCGGCTCGACCCGCATGGGCCGCGACGTCGGCCCGCGGCTGGCCAAGCGCTTTGCGCGTGCGGTGCTGGAGCTCGGCGGCAACAATGCCGGCATCGTCTGCCCGACCGCCGATCTCGACATGGCGCTGCGCGCGATTGCGTTTGGAGCGATGGGCACGGCCGGCCAGCGCTGCACGACGCTGCGGCGCCTGTTCGTGCATGACAGCGTCTACGACGCCTTGGTTCCGCGCCTCAAGAAGGCCTACGAGAGTGTGTCTGTCGGCAATCCGCTGGAGACGTCCTCGCTGGTCGGGCCGCTGATCGACAAGGCGGCCTTCGACGCCATGCAGAAGGCGCTGAAGGAAGCCGCTGCCCATGGCGGCAAGGTGACCGGCGGCACGCGGGTCGAGAACGGCCATCCGGATGCGTACTACGTGCACCCGGCGCTGGTCGAAATGCCAAGCCAGGTGTCACCGGTGACGGAAGAGACCTTCGCGCCGATCCTCTACGTGATGAAATATTCGGACTTCGACGCGGTGCTCGACGAGCACAATGCCGTGGGGGCAGGCCTGTCCTCGTCGATCTTCACCCGAGACCTGCAGGAATCCGAGCGTTTCCTGGGTGTCGACGGATCGGATTGCGGCATTGCCAATGTCAACATCGGTACCTCGGGCGCCGAGATCGGCGGTGCCTTTGGCGGCGAAAAGGAAACCGGGGGCGGCCGCGAGAGCGGCTCCGACGCATGGAAGGCCTATATGCGGCGCGCCACCAACACGGTGAACTATTCCAAGGCGCTGCCGCTCGCCCAGGGCGTGTCGTTCGACATCGACTGAAAGGCTCGCCGGCTTGGGCATCCCCGCACCGGGGATGCCGCACCGGTCAGCTGCCTGCCGGCGAGTCGAAGGCCTTGACGAACGCGGCATCGATGATAGCCAGCTTGACGGCCTGGGCGGTCATGTATTCCCGGTAGAAATCGCCCGACACCCACATCACCGAATTGCCGCGCTGGCCAAGCCAGCCAACGCTGCCGAGGTCTTCAGCATCCCGCAGTTTGCGTGCCAGGTGGGTTCGCGACAGCTTGAGCCATTTGGCGAAATCGCCGATCGAGACGACACCGGTCGGTATTTCAGCGAGGCCGGCATGGTCGGGATCGACGCCCGATATCAGCCAGTCCATGACGACGCCGCCATTGTTGAGCCAGGTGAACAGCGAAAAGGTCTGCCTGGGCTCGCGCACGGGGCTGGAGGAGATCAGGCCGTCGGCCACCAGCGGCTGCACCCTGGCGAGAGCATCGGGCCGCTCCAGAAACGTCGCCAGACGGTTCGCACCGTCGAGACTGTCCAGCGTGTGCAGGTGCGCCATCATCCAGCCGGCAACCGTCTCCAGCGTGTTCACCGTTGGCTGAATGGGGCGGATGCGGCCGTCCTGTGTTGCCGGCAGGTGCTCGATGAAATTGTAATGCAGCATCTCCTTGAGGAAGGCGTCGGCGGTGTTGCGGCTGGCGACGGAATTCTCCCGGATGACGTCGATGAAACGCGCCGCCGTCAACTGCTTGCGGTAATCACCGGGCTCCCGTCTGAAATGCAGGGCAAGGCCGATATGCGCCATCAACCAGCGCTGCTGGGTGGCAAATATCGAGGCAAGCCTCGGGTTCATCCCATAGGCCTGGATCATCGCCTGCGCCTGGGCACGGACACAGCGATGCAATGCCGGGTGACCGGCAATATGGTCAAAGGTCTGCGTCATTCCCCCCATGCTCCGATCCAGCCTTACGGCCACGAAGACGCAGATCACATTCTCAGCCTTCACGGCCCGTGTCCAGACGCGCCCTGTCTATAACAGGTTATGATCGCCAGGAGACAATGTTCTCGGTCCGGGCAGATGTCGATCGCGCCGACCCTCAGCGGTCTTCCGGGACTGGAAAACAGGCGGCGAATGCCGCATCGACAATGGCCAGCTTGGCGGCCTGGACGGTCATGTACTCCTGGTAGAAGGTGTTCGACACCCACATCACCGAATGGCCGCGCTGGCCGAGCCAGCCGATGCTGCCGAGTTCCTCGGCAGCGCGCAGCTTGCGGGCGAGGTGGGTCCGCGACAGCTTGAGCCATCTGGCGAAATCTCCGATCGAAACCACGCTGGTCGGAATCCGGTCCAGGCCGGCATGATCGGGGTCGATGCCCGACATCAGCCAGTCCATGACGATGCCGCCATTGTTGAGCCAGATGAACAGGGAAAAGGTCTGGTTGGGCTCACGCACCGGCTTGGAGGCAAGCAGGCCGTCCGCCACCAGAGGCTGCAGCCTGGCAACCATGTCGGGCCGCTCAAGGAACCTGGCCAGCCGGTCGGCACCATCGAGATGATCCAGCGTCTGCAGATGAGCAAGGACCCAGCCGGTGAAAGTCTGCACGGTTGCCGCCGTTGGCTGCAAGGGGTGCGTGCGCCCGTCGCCACCCGAAACATACTCGGCGACATGATAGTGCAGCATCTCCTTGATGAAAGCGTCCGCCGTGTTGCGGCTGGCCACCGCGTGCTGGTGTACGAACTCGATGAAACGCGATACCGTCAGCTCCTTGCGGCGGTCGTGCGGATCGCGCCTGAAATGCATGGCAAGGCCGACATGACCCATCAGCCAACGCTGCTGCGTGGCGAAAATGGAAGCCAGTCGCGGGCTCGTTTCATAGATGTCGATCAGCGCCAACGACTGTGCCTGGACACAGCGATGCAGGGCCGGATGGCCGGCAATGTCTTCCAGATTCAGTGCCTTCCTCCTCATGTTCCGAGTTAACTCCAACAGCGGAGTCGCGTCCACATTTTCCAGCCTTCGACAGCTGTGTCCAGAGGCACCGAATGCGAAGAGCAAGCCCAACCCGAACATGGGGCCGGCCACGACCGGTTCATGGTGGGGTCCGCTAACCGGTTGCTACGCCTTGGAAAACCCCTCCCAATAATAGTCAGCCGGACGGCCGCCCGTTGAATTGACGTTCACCAGAGCGCGGCATAGTTTCCGCGACATCCGAGCGGCGGGGGCACGCCTTCCCGGAAATGAGTTCGAAAGCAGATGCCAATTAACGAGCGATGAAATCTCGCGCGGTGGCGAAGCTTTGCCGAACTCTACCTCGAAGGACGAGTGATTGAGTGAAGTATACAAGCAAGATCGCGGTTGGCAGGGATAACGACTGTCACCCAGTTTTCGGTGAGCTGGCAGCCCGTGGGGGATGGTTGATCCTGCTTGTTGCCTCGGCGTGCCTGTGGCTTCAAGCCGGCGCATTCGCGCAGACAGCCAGCCAGATCACGCCGCCCAGCTTTCGGCCGCCGCCGGCAGCCAACACGGCAGGTGTTTCCATTCCCGAAGGTGTGGGCCTCGAAGCGCCGGCGGGTGCCGGGAAGCTCAAGGTCAAGCTCGGGGATGTCAGCGTCGAAGGCGGCTTGCCCGACATGGCTGGCGTAACACGCAAGATCGTTGCCGGCCTTGCGCACCGCACGGTGACGGCGGCGGAAATCTTTGCCGCGGCGCGAAAACTCGAAACCGAATATGGACGGGCCGGCTATGCGCTGGTGCGGGTGGTGCTGCCGGCGCAGAAGCTCAACGACGGCGCAAGACTCCGGCTGGTCGTCGTCGATGGCTTTCTCGAACGGATCGACACCAGCAATCTGCCCGAGCGCATACGCGGGCGGGTCGAGGCAACGCTGGCGCCGCTCGTTGGACAGAAAAGCATCAAGCTGTCGGCGATCGAACGCAAGCTGCTGCTGGCTGGCGATACGCCCGGCGCCCGGCTGCGCTCGACCTTGCAGGCAGGCTCGGCCAAAGGCGCAAGCGTGCTGGTCATCGACGGCAAATATCGCCCGATCGGCGGCCAAATGACCGGGGACAACTCGCTATCGCCATCGTTGCAGCGCTGGTCTACGGGCATCGGCGTCGATTTCAACTCATTGCTCGGCCTCGGCGAACTCGTCTATGTCAGGGCCGGCGGCTACCCCGATGGCGGCGAGAGCGGCCTGTTCACGGATGGCCCACGCAATCGCAACTATGCCGCCGGCATCGTCGTGCCGATCGGCTATGACGGGCTGACGCTCAACCTGGAAGCCAGCCGCACGCAGGCCAATCCGACAGCCGAGCCCGGCACGCTCGGCTTCGGCAGCGCTTTCGAGCGTTATTCGGCGCGGCTTCGCTATCCCTGGATACGCAGCCGCGCGCTTACGATCAGCACCGAACTGTCATTCGACGTGCAAAACGACACGCTCGACGCGGTGACGCCGATTTCGCTGCCGATCGCCGAGGACCGGCTGCGCATTGCCCGGCTCGGTCTCGACGGCACCTGGTTCACGCCGCTTGGCGGCGTCTTCATCGGCAATGTCGTGGCCTCGTTCGGCATTGACGGGCTCGGCGCGCGCTCGGCCGCCGATGCGACGCCGCTGCTGCCGCTGTCGCGCCAGGGCGCCGACGCCGCTTTCCAGAAACTGGAGGTCTCGGCCAGCTACAGCCAGCCGCTTTCCGCCCATCTCGGCGTCGATCTCTACGCCCGCGCGCAGACCTCGTTTGGCAAGCCGCTGCTGCAGTCCGAACAGATCGGGCTGGTCGGCGCGAACGGTCTGTCGAGCTTCGACGCCGGCGCGCTGCAGGGCGATTCCGGCTATGTGCTGCGCGGCGAGCTGTCCTCACCCTGGTACGTCCCGTTCACCGGCGGCATCGTTTCGTTGTCTCCCTACGTGTTCGGCGCTGTCGGCCAGGTGCATCTCGAAATGCCGACCGCGCTCGAGACGGCCAACATCGTCGGCGCGTCATACGGGCTTGGCCTTAAGGTCGGCACCGCGCTGGCGGGTGACGCGACCAACGCCAGCCTGACGCTGGAATGGGGCCGCCAGCATCGCGACGATCACCTGCCGACAAGCGATCGCTTTTCGCTCAGCGGCGCCGTCCAGTTCTAGAGAGATCACCATGCAGCGCCAAACCCTCTCACGGCGGCACCTTAACCGCACCGGCGCGCCGTTGATGGCGCTGCTTTTGACGTCGACGGCACTTGTCGGCTTCACGTCGGCGCGAGCACAGGAACTGCCGACAGGCGGCAGCGTCGCGTCCGGCGGTGTTACCATCGCCAATCCATCGTCGTCGCAACTGACCATCAGGCAGTCGACCAGTTCGGCGATCGTCAACTGGCAGAGTTTTTCCATCGGCGCCGGCGCGACAGTCAACATCGACCAGCCATCATCCTCGGCAACGATGCTGAACCGCGTCACCGGTGGCACTAAATCGACCATATCGGGCCAGCTCAACGCCAATGGCCAGGTGTTCCTGGTCAATCCCAACGGCATTGCCATCTCCAAGACCGGCAAGGTCAGTGCCGCCGGCTTCGTCGGCTCCTCGCTGGGCATCAGCGACGAGGATTTTGAGGCCGGAAAGCTGGAGTTCGAAGGCAATGGAGTTTCCGCTGCCGTCTCCAACCAGGGTGCGATCAGCATCGGGCGTGGCGGCTATGCCGCATTGATCGGTGGCAGCGTCGACAATGCCGGCTCGATCACCGT